>CAYQBW010000131.1:0-7181 GCA_964415725.1 uncultured Planctomycetia bacterium | reverse complement strand
GCCCAGGGGCCTCTCGAGGGAGGTGCCGCCCCGGCGGGGAGGGAGAGAAGGAGAGAGAGAATGAGAAGGAAAAGGCCTTGTCTTGCTTTCATCCGCCTGGTCCCGCCCTTCGGCGCGTTAGTGGTTTCAATGTCGTTTCGCCGGATCCCGGTTCCCGGCCGGGTGAGTTTTCCCCCTTCTCGCGGCTCTCCGCCTTTCCAGGTCCTTTCTCCAGTTGGTTTCCCCGAAGACCAGCTTGTGGCCCGCCACGGCGATTCCCGTCCAGAGAAGGGCCATCACCACGCCGCCGGCAATGCTGACGGAGTCGCTCAGGATATAGGCCAAGGCCCCGCAGGCCGCGAGGAAGCCGACGATGTTGAGGGCCAGGAGGAAAGGTCGCTTCCATTCGGAGAGATTGCCTCCATGGAGGATATGGGCGAGGAAAGGGATGATTCCCGCCAGGACCAGGATGCCGACGGCTCGCAAGTATTCAATGTGCATGGACGCTCTCCTGAAAATGCCGGGGCGGTCTTTCCCCGGCACCCCCATGGAGACTCCAGCCTAGGCGGGGACGGGAGCCAGGTCCACCCCCTTTCCCCGAAGGACCCCTTGGTTTCGGGCCCCTGGCGAGGTAGGTTTCCGTAAGACCTCCTGTGCGGGGCGGGGCTCGTTCTTTACCGCCGGCCCGCGAGAGGTCCCTGGGGCGGATCACGCCGGAAAGGAGGTTTCCCTTGCGCCAAGAATCGGCATGGGACCGCAGGCGCTTCCTGGGTTGGATGGGAGCGGGGGCGGCATCGACTCTTTCCTCCTGTCTCGCGGCGGGTCCCGGGAAGCCGGGACCTGGAAAAAGGAAAAAGAGGCCCAACGTGCTCTTTCTCGTGGTGGACGACCTGCGGACCCAGCTCGGGTGTTACGGCCACAAGGAGACCCTCTCGCCCAACCTGGACCGCCTGGCCGGGAGGGGGACCCTCTTCGAGAGGGCCTACTGCCAGGTCCCGGTGTGCGGGCCGTCGCGTCTCACGGTCCTCACGGGCGTGCGGGTTTCCCCGTATGTCTGGGCCAGCAGGAAGATGAAGGCCCCCTTCGTCTCCCTTCCCGCCTGGTTCAAGTCCCACGGATATCGCTGCGTCTCGCTGGGCAAGGTCTTCCACTACAAGATGGACCGGGCCGGGGACTGGAGCGAACCTCCCTGGAGGTCGGCGCATATCTACGGCAAGGGCGGGTGGGCCAAGTTCAACACCAACGGTCTCTGGCAGGACCCGGAGTCGGGACGGTTCATCAATCCCAGGACGGGGAGGGGGCCCTACTTCGAGCACGCCGACGTTCCCGACGAGGCCTACCAGGACGGGAAGCTGGCGAAACGGGCCGTGGCGGAGCTTGAGCGCCTGGCCCGGGGCGGAAAGCCCTTCTTTCTGGCCTGCGGCTTCTGGCGGCCTCACCTGCCGCTCAACGCGCCGGAGAAATACTGGAAACTCTACGATTCCAGGAAAATCCGGATCGCCGACAACCGGTTCCGCCCCAAGGGAGCGCCGCCCCAGCTCAAGGGCTCGCGGGAGATCGATTCCTACGCCCTGGTGAAGGGCCGGAAGAAGAGCATCCCCTTCCACGTCCAGACGCGCCACGCCTACTACGCCTGCGTGAGCTACGTGGACGCCCAGGTGGGAAAGGTCCTGGACGCCCTCAGGCGGCTCGGCCTGGAGAAGGACACCGTCGTGGTCCTCTGGGGGGACCACGGCTGGCACCTGGGGGAGCACAACTTCTGGGGGAAGCACAACACCCTGGAAAACGCCCTCCACGCCCCTCTCCTGCTCGCGGGGCCCGGGGTGCCCAGGGGTTTACGGAGCAAGGCCCTGGTGGAGCTGGTGGACATCTACCCCACCTTGTGCGACCTGGCCCGTCTTCCCCTGCCGGGCCATCTCCAGGGAACCAGCCTGGTTCCCCATTTCCGCAACCCGGGGAGGCCCTGGAAGGAGGCGGTCTTCGCCAAGTGGACCCAGGGGGCCCGGGCCGTGGGAACGAAGCGGTTCCTCTACACGGAGTGGATCCGGAAGGGGAAGCGGGTGGCCGAGATGCTCTACGACCACAAGCTGGACCCGGAGGAGAACGTCAACGTGGCGGGCCGGCCTGAATACGCCAAGGTGGTGAAAAGGATGCGTTCCCTGCTGGCCGCGGGGTGGAAGGGGGCCGTCCCGGCCAAGGGGAGGTGAGGACGGCCGGGTCCCGCGCCGCGCCCCGCTTTCAGAGGTCCCGGCCTTTTTTCACCCACTCCGGCCGGCCGTAGAGGCCGGCCATGGAAGGATCGAAGGGCTTGAAACCGATCTCGAGGGCGGGTGAGCCGGGGCGGAGGCGGAAATCCCGTTTCTTTGGATTCCGGAAGCGGGGGTCCGCCACGAGGGAGTGCCGGTCCCGGCCGAGCTTGCGCCAGGCCCGGAGGCTCAGGCCGGCGAAATCGAAGGGCTTGCCTCCCGCCCGCCAGTAGAGGTTGTGGTCCATCCGCACCCTGAGCTTCCGCCAGGGCCCGCCCAGGAGCTTTCCTTCCCGCCAGTAGAGGAGGTTTCTCTCGAAGGTGAAGGAGAGATGGTTCTCCACCCGGGTGGCCTGGACCTGCTGGGCCCCGCAAAAGGCGAAGATATTGTTCCGGAGGATGTTCTCCCTGCCGTAGTGCTGGTGGAAACCGCCTGTCTCCACGTCGTAGACCAGGTTGTCCTCCATGAGGATGCCCGTCGATCCTTCGTCGGTGTAGAGGCCCCATCCCCCGTAGGAATAGCAGTCCACGTGGTGGATCACGTTGCCGCGGAGAACCGTTCCCTCCGAGGGGCCCAGGGTGTAGATCCCGCCCATGTCGCTGAGCACGTTCTTTCCGATGTGATGGATCCGGTTGTAGGAAATCACGTTCTTCTTGGCCAGGCTCGGGCCGTAACCCCACCGCCATCCCACGGAGACGCCCGTGTAGAAGAGGTCGGAGATGTCGTTGTGGGTGACCCGGTTGTTTCCGCTCTGACCGATCCAGACACCGACGGCGCATGGGAAAATCCATCCGCACGAGCGGATGATGTTGTCGTCCACCTCGACGGCCCCGGTCCGCTCGGCCGGGTTCTTGCGGATGGAGGTTTCCCCGATCTTCACCCCGCCCGCGCCGAGATCGAAGAGAAGGGAGTGGTAGAGGCGGCACCGGGCGCATCCTCTCCGGAACCAGACCCCGTAGCGGCCCGCGTGGGAGATCTCCACGTTCTCAAGGGAGACGTTCCGGGCGCCGTCCGCGGTGACCACTGCGTCGATGGGGGCCGCCGCCTGGGCGGGCTCGAAGCCGCCCGGAGGGGTGTGGTATGCGCCGTAGCGGAAGGCGAGGCCCCGGAAGCGGAGGTGTTCCACGAACCGGCCCTCCCCCGGGTCTCCCTCCAGGAGGAGAAACCGCCCCCTCACGGGAGCCACGGCCCGGACCTGGTCGATCTTTTCCCCGGGCCTCGGCTTGTAGAGCAGGGTCCCGTTCTTTTCCAGGAACCACTCCCCCGGCTCGTCCAGGGCGGCCCGGAGGTTCTCCAGGCGGAACCGGGTGCCCTTCTTGAGGGGGTTCCAGGGCTTCATACCCGTCCCTTGGATGGTCAAGGCCTTGCGGCGGGGGTCGAAGCCGGACAGGAACTTCCGGGTGTTGTCCCATTTGTGGACGGCCAGGATCTGGACCCGGCCGAGGTCGGCCTTGGGGACCCGCGAAAGAAGGGCCGCCGCCTCCTTGCCAAGCAGGATGGTCTGCCTGGCCCGGACCGGGACCCTGCCCTTGCTCCCTTCCAGGGCTTCCTCCTTCACGCCCTTCATCCGGAACCAGCCTTGGTCGGGCTCGGCGGCCCGCCGGGCGCGCCGGCCGTTTACGAAGAGCTGTTCGAAGGGGGATTTCCCCTCCGCCGCCCAGGGGAGGCGGACCTCCCAGACGCCGCCAGGCCGCCTCTTGAAACCCCGGATCACCCTGCCCCCCGAAAAAACGGGCTTCGCCCCCGGCGCGGCCTTGTATACGATGGGGTGGTCCTTGGTCCCGCTGTCCCCGGGTCCGAAGCGGACGGGCCCTGCCGGGAAGTAGGTCCCACCGGCGAAGAGGACCTGGATGGGACCTGGGGGGAGGCCCTTCTTTTTCATCCTCCGCACCGCGTCCCGAGCCCCTGCCAGGCTCGCCAGGGGCCTTTTTTTCGTGCCCGGCCACGCGTCGTTTCCGGCGGGGGAAACATGGATCACCGCGGCCTGGGGGGAAAGGGGGGAGGCCGCGAGAAGGAGCGGGAGGACGGCGGGAATGAGTTTCACCTTTTCTTGCCCCTTATGAGTTTGAGTTCCTTTTCCCAGCCCTCCATGCCGTTCGGGGTCTCCAGGATCCCGGGAAGGGAGGCCAGGGCGCGGGAATTGTGAAGCTTGCGGAAGAGCGGCAAACCCAGGAGCCCTTCGCCGATGGGGGCGTGCCGGTCCTTTCGGCTTCCCAGGGGGACGTTGGTGTCGTTGAGGTGGAGGCAGTGGAGCCTCCCCTTGCCGACCCGGGATTCAAGATCCTTCAAGGTTTTCTCCAGGCCCTTCCCCCTCAGGTCGTATCCGGCGCCCCAGGCATGGGCGGTGTCGAAGCAGACTCCCAGGGCGGGGTGACCCACCAGGAGGTCCAGGATCTCCCCGAGTTCGTCGAAGTCCGCCCCGAGCGTGCTTCCCTGGCCGGCGGTGTTCTCCAAAAGGATCTTGAGGCCCCCTTTTTCGGCCTTGTCCAGCAGGGGGCGCAGGGATGCGGCCACCCGCTTGAGGGCTTTTTCCATGGGATCCTCGATCCTCGCGCCCGGGTGGAGGACCAGGGCCTCCAGACCGAGCTTGACGCACCGGTCCACCTCGGCGGCCAGCAGGGCCCGGGATTTCTTCAGGTTCTCCGGGTCCGGGGCGGCGGCATTCACCAGGTAGGATGCGTGGCTCACCACCTTCCGGATCCCTTCCTTCTCCCGGGCCTCCCGGAAGTCCCGGATCTCCTTTTTTTCCAGGGGCTTGGCCGACCAGGTCCTCTGGTTGCGGGTGAAGATCTGGATGGCGTCGCACCCGATCTCCCTGCCCCGGCCGGGGGCTTTTTCCAGGCCCCCCGAGGTGGAAACGTGGGCTCCCAGCAGCATAGGTTCCTCCTTGTCGAACCGGTCGGGACCGGAGCATGGCCCAAGGGAGTTCAGGGGGCAAGGGGGTCCAAGAAAAGGGAAGGACGGGTAGAATGAAATCTTCGGATCTTCCCGGTTTCCTCCTCTCACCCCGGAAAAAGGAGGCCTGCCATGCGCATCCGTTCCATTCCCCTCTTTCTCGCCATGGGCCTTCTCGCCGGACACGCCCTCTCCCAGGTTCCCTGGGCGGGCTACTGGAAGCTCGACGAGAAGACCGGGACCACCGCCGCCGACCCCTCCCCCGCCAACAACCCCGGGACCTGGCAGAACTTCACGGGCAACCCCTGGGTCCCGGGGAAGATCGGAAACGCCCTCTCCTTCGACGGGATCGACGACTACGTGTGGATCAACGTCAAGAAGGCCTTGCCCATCTACAAGGGGCTGGGCTCGCCCTACAGCATAACTTTCTGGGTCAAGGCCCCCCTCCAGAGCGACAAGCGTGTCTACTCCGAGGGAAGCAGTCTCAGCAACAGGCCCATTTTCACGCTCGGAAGCGGATATACGTCCCTGGGCCATGGGGACAAGCTCCGGGTCTATATCCGGAACGACGCGGGCCATGTCTTCGCCCAGGTATCCAAGACGATCGTATTCGACGACAAGTGGCACCACGTGGCCTGGGTGGACGTGTCAGGGAAGGGCGTGGTCTACGTGGACGGCGTGCGGGACGGGGCGGATTTCGACTACTCCTTCCGCGCCTACGGCACGAGGTCCAGGGACTACGGGCCGTTCACGATGGACCGTGTCGCCCTGGGAGGCGTGCTCCGGGCCTCGACCTGCTGTTTTCTGAAGGGGATCATCGACGATTTCCGGATCTACCGCTTCGCCCTTTCCGCTGCGGACGTGAAGACCGTCATGAAGGGCGGCCACCCCAAGTGGCATGGAAGCGCCGGCCGGTTCGGCGTGGGGTGCGGCGCCGGCCCCCTGGCCCTCTCCGGCGGAGGCACGGGGGTCGTGGGAAAACCCATTCCCTTCCAGCTCTCCAGGGGAACGCCCCTGGCCATGGGATTCCTGCTCTTCGGCGCCCCGATCAGGCCCCTGGACCTCTCTCCCCTGGGGTTTCAGGGGTGCGTCCTCTACCCTGCCGGGGCCCGCGTCCTCCCTGTGGGGGCCCTCAATCCGGCGGGGGTCTCCAATCTTCTGGTGCTTCCCGTTCCCAACGATCCCAGCCTGGTGGGTTCCCTTTTCGGGTTCCAGGGCATGGCGGTCTTCTCCGGTCCCCCCGTGGGGCTCGAACTCAGCGAGGTCCTGTTGGTCCAGTTCGGGCCGTAGGCCCGAGCCCGGGGGCCCGGATGTGTCTCATTGTGATTTTCTTCATTCCAGGCCCCCATCCAGGGGCGGACAACGGCTTGCCGGAGACCTGGCGGAAGGTCTAGAATTCCAACGCTCTTTTATTTCATCCCTGCTTTCCCATTCCTCAAAGGAGACATGCCATGAGATTCGGAAGACTCGGGTTCTTCCTGGCCTTGGGCCTCCTCGCCGGGCAGGTTCTTTCCCAGATTCCTTGGGCCGGTTACTGGAGGCTCGACGAGAAGAGCGGCACCACCGCGGCCGATACTTCCCCTTTCAGGAACAACGGGGTCCTGAAGAACTTCACGGGCAACCCCTGGGTGGCGGGGAAGATCGGCAACGCCCTCTCCTTCGACGGGGTCGACGACTACGTGGAGATCAAGATCAAGAAGGCCCTGCCCATTTACGGCGGGAAGGGCGCCCCCTACAGCATCACGTTCTGGGTCAAGGCTCCCGCGCAGGACGCCAAGAGGGTCTACTCCGAGGGAAGCAACCAGAGCAACGTCCCTCTCTTCACCTTGGGGTCCGGAACCGCCTCTTCCGGAGCGGGAGGCAAGCTCATGGTCTTCATGCGGGACGACAAAAAACATTATTGGCGTGCGACGAGCAATGCCACCGTATTCGACGACAAGTGGCACCACGTGGCCTGGGTGGATGTCTCCGGCAAGGTTGTGGTCTACGTGGACGGAGTGCGTGACGCAAAGAATTTCGATTATTCCTTTGCGGGTCCCGGGACCCGGAGCAGGAGCCACG
>CAYQBW010000130.1:0-7204 GCA_964415725.1 uncultured Planctomycetia bacterium | reverse complement strand
CTCCACAAGGGCTTCTTTCGCCATTTTCGATCCTCCTTGGGTCCTTGGGACGAGTAGAGAGTCTACTCCCCCAACCGGTCCTCCACGAAGGTGGAGAGGGCGGACATGGCCCGGTCGATCTTGCGGAAGGTGGGAATCCCCTTGTCCTGGAGATACTGGACCAGGGGGTCGTAGACCTCCCCGGCGTCCACCACGGCCACGAGAGGTTTCCTTGTCTCCTGGAAGATCCGGGCCAGGCCGGCGGCGAAGGAGGAATCGGAGTAGAGGTTCTCCTTGTGGTCCGGGCCGGGGGGGAGGTTCTCCAGGGCGGGCGTGCAAGGAACGGCGGAGACCAGCAGGCAGTCCACGCCCGGGTCGGCCTCCATGGCCCTTACGCATTCCAGGAATCCCCGGGTATCGCAGAGCGGGGAGGTGTCCACCGGGTTCCGGTAGTCGATGATCCCCTTGGGGAGACCCGGCTTCATCCGCTCCCAGGTCTCCGGGGAGAACTCGGCCAGCTCCAGGATCCCGAGTCGGTCCGAGGCCACGGTGGTCTCGAAGCCTGCGTTGGTGATGACCCCCGCCCTGTTTCCCCGGACTTCCTTGCCCCCGAGCAGGGAGAAGACCTGGGTCCACTCCTCGAAGGTCTCCAGGTCGGGGGCCACCAGGATTCCGGCCTGGCGAAAACACTGCTCCGCTACGGCGTAGTCCCCGGCGATGGCCGCCGTGTGCGAACTCGCGGCCTTGGCCCCGGCGGCGGTCCGCCCCGTCTTGTAGAGGATCACCCGCTTCCCGGCCGCCCTCGCCTCCCGGGCGCCCTGGAGGAGGTTCCTGCCGTCGTAGGGCTGGAAGCCCTCCACGTAGATGGAGATCACCTGGACCGGATCGTCGCCCGCCAGGTAGCGCAGGTAGTCCGAGACGGAGACGTCCACCTGGTTGCCGAAGCTGATGGAATACCTGGGCGTGATGAACCGCCCGATCCGGGAGATCTGGACCACCAGGAAGGCCCCGGACTGGCTCACCGAGGCCAGGTTGGCCCCGCCGGCCCGGCCCTTGTGGATCGCCAGCTTGTAGGGAGGAAGGAAGAAGGTGTTGTAGTCGCCCGGGGCGCTCACGATGCCCAGGCAGTTGGGGCCGTTCACCAGGACCCCGCCGTCCTCCCTCTCCCTGGTGGCCAGGACGGCCTCCTCCAGTTTCTTCTGGAGGGCCTTGCCCGCCTCGGTCTCGCCGAAGCCCGAGGTGATCAGGGTGAAGGTCTCGACCTTGCCTTTCAGGGCCAGGTCTTCTATCAGCTTTACAGTATTCTCTCCCGCGGGGATGGTGACCACGGCCATGTCGATCCCGCCGGGAAGGTCCTCGGGCGAGGCGTAGCAACGGACCCCGTCGATCTCGGTCTCCTTGGGATGGAGGAGGTAGAGGTTTTCCGGGGAATACCGGGGAGAGGAAAGAAGGTTCCGGAGGATGATCCGGCCCGGGTTCATCGACGAGCCCGAGGCGCCGATCACGAGCACCGACGAGGGCTCGAGGAGGGCCTTCAACTTGTGGAAGGGCCTCGGCCGGGGCGTGAACTTGGCCCTGGAAAACCTGCCCAGCCCGTCCAGGGCCAGGAGCCGGCCTTTCCGGTCCACCGCCAGGGGGTTGATCTCGATCTCCTCCAGGGTCCAGGGGCTCTCCTTGGAGAGGGGGGAAAAGGCCTCGGCCAGCTCCGAGAAGGCCAGCAGGGCCTTCTCGGCGGTCCCGGGTTTCACCAGGGGCTCTTCCTGGCCCCTGGTCCGGCCCGCCAGGAAGTCCCCCGCCACGGTTGCCGCCACGGTCCGGGCCGCCTCGGCCTCGTCCATGCCCAGGGTGGACCGGACCGCCAGGGAGCGGCCGGGCCTCAGGTTCTTTCCCCAGTATTCCGTGAGGATTCCCCCCATCCCGAAGGCCAGAACGGGCCCGAAGGCCCGGTCCACCCGAAGGGAGAGGAGAAGCTCCCCGCCCAGGCCCCCGGCCAGGTCCGCCTTTTCGCAGACCAGGGCCCCCACATCCCCCAGGCCCTGCCTCGCCGCCCGGGCCTGGAAGTCCTCCAGGGCCGCCCTCACGGCCCCCGCCTCCTTGGGAAGGAACCGGACCCCGCCGAACTCCGTCTTGTGGAGGATCTCCGGCGAGACCACCTTGACCACCACCTGGGTGCCCGGGAGGTCCTCCAGGACCCGGTCCGTCACTTCTTCGGGCCGGGAGAAGAAGGCGTGGGCGGGCACGTCCAGCCCGGCAAGGGAGAGGAGGGCGTAGACCTCGTGTTCCAGGAGGACCTCCCTGCCCTGGGAGGCGGCCTTTTCCAGGACGGCTTCGATCGGGCCTTTCTCGAGAGTCATAGGCGTTTTCCCTCGGTGAAAACCAGGTTTCCTTCCTCCCAACGTCCCCCCGGGACCCTCCCTTTCCCGGTCCCGGCCGGCGTGGACCCGGGGAAAGGCCCAGGTTACCCTTTCCGGCCCGGGAAAGTGGAGGAAACGAACCGGAAAAAACGCCAGGAGGCTCCCATGAAAGACCCGAGGATGGACACCCTGGCCCACAACCTGGTGGGCTATTCCTGTGACCTGCAAAAAGGCGAAAAGCTCCTGATCGAGGCCATCGACATCCCTCCCGAGGCGGTCTCGGCCCTGATCAAGGCCGTCGTGGAAAAGGGCGGGATCCCCCTGGTCACGATCAAGCAGACCGCCGTGCTCCGGGACCTCTACCGCAACGCCACGGAAGAGGGGATGAAGTTCATCGGGGAAGTGGAAAAGAAGCGCATGGAAGGCGTGCAGGCCTACATCGCGCTCCGGGGGAGCCACAACATCGCCGAACTCTCCGGCATCCCCTCGGAGAAGATGGACCTCTACGAGAAGCACTGGTGGAAGCCCGTCCACATCGAGGTCCGCGTCCCCAGGACCAAGTGGGTGGTCCTCCGCTGGCCCCACCCCTCCATGGCCCAGGCGGCGGGTATGCCGACCGACGAATTCGAGGACTTCTACTTCGACGTGTGCTGCCTGGATTACGCCCGCATGGACAAGGCCATGGACCCCCTGGTGAAGCTCATGAACGAGACCGACCAGGTCCACATCACCGGCCCCGGCACGGATCTCACCTTCTCCATCAAGGGCATCCCGGCGGTGAAGTGCTCGGGTCTCCGCAACATCCCCGACGGCGAAGTCTACACGGCCCCCGTGAAGAACAGCGTCAACGGCACCATCTTCTACACCGCCGAGACCCTGTACCGGGGCACGGTCTTCTCGGACATCAAACTCACCTTCAAGGACGGCAAGATCGTGGAAGCCACCGCCTCGGACACGGAGAAGATCAACCAGATCCTGGATTCCGACGAGGGCGCCCGGTACGTGGGGGAATTCGCCCTGGGCCTCAACCCTTACATCAAGAAGCCCATGAAGGACATCCTCTTCGACGAGAAGATCCAGGGCTCTTTCCACTTCACGCCGGGCCAGGCCTACGACGAGGCGGACAACGGCAACCGCTCCCAGGTCCACTGGGACATGGTCTGCATCCAGACCCCCGAATACGGAGGCGGGGAGATCTACTTCGACGGCAAGCTGATCCGCAAGGACGGAAGGTTCGTCCTCCCCGAGCTGGAAGGCCTCAACCCGGAAAACCTGGTCTGAGCCGCCTTCCATGGGCCCTGACCCCGGACGGAACCCCCAGGATCCGGCGACCCTCTTCGATTCCATCGCAGGCGAATACGAAGAGATCCTGGCCGGCACCGTCCGGGGCACGGGTTTTCCTCCCTCCTATTTCCAGGAATACAAGCCGAGGGAGGTCCGCCGCTTCCTGGAGAGGCTCCGCCCCCCCCTGGAGCCGGAGACCTTCCTCGTCTTCGGCTGCGGGCCCGGCCTGAGCGAGCCCTGGATCCGCAAATACTTCCCCCGGGCGAAGATCTTCGCCGCGGACGTCTCCCGGGAGAGCGTGGAGGCCGCGCGCCGCCGGAACCTTGAGGTGGAAGACCTCGAATACGGGGTCATCGAAAAAGGAATCCTTCCCTTCCCCGGCCCCTTCGACGTCGTCTTCGCCGCCAACGTCTTCCACCACGTGGCGCCTGGAGCCAGGAGAGGGATCCTGGAGCTTCTCCGGGAGACCCTCTCCCCAAGAGGCTACCTCTTCCTCTTCGAACACAACCCCTGGAATCCCTTCACGCGCAGGGCCGTGGCCCGCTGTCCCATGGACGAGGGGGTGAGCCTGCTCTCTCCCAGATACACCAAGGCCCTCCTCAAAGAAGCCGGGTTTCGCCAGGTCCGGATCCGGTTCACCCTCTTCGTGCCCGGAGCGCTCCGCTTCCTCCTCTTCCTCGAGCCCCGCCTGGCATGGCTCCCCCTGGGCGGCCAATACTTCGCCGCCGCAGCCCCGTAGGGGACGCCGGAGGGCGCCGCCAGGCGCCCGAACGTCGTCCCGGGAAAAACCCGGAACCCCGCACTCCCGGGATTTCCCCAGAAAAACCCACACCCCGTAGGGGACGCCGGAGGGCGCCGCCAGGCGCCCGAACGTCGTCCCGGAATACACCCAGAACCCCGCACTCCCGGGATTTCCCCAGAAGACCCTTGACCCTGTAGTAAGGTACGGACCCTACAATCCCCCCATGGAGAACATCATGGAAACCCTGACCATCGGAAAAGTGGCCCGCCTCGCCCAGGTCGGCGTGGAGACGATCCGGTTCTACGAGCGGGAGGGCCTGGTCGCGAAACCCCCGCGCACCCCCTCCGGCTACCGGCAGTATCCCAAGGAGACCGTGTCCCGGATCCGCTTCATCCGGCGCGCCAAGGAGCTTGGTTTCTCCCTGAAGGAAATCAAGGAACTCCTGGCCCTCAGGGTGGACCCTGAAACCACCTGCGGGGACATCCGGCGCCGGGCTCAGGCCAAGATCCAATCCATCGAGGAAAAGATCGCCGCCCTGGAAAAGATGAAAAAAGCCCTGGAAAAACTCGCCGCCCGGTGCCGCGGAAAAGGCCCGACGAGCCAATGCCCCATCCTGGAAGCCCTGGAAGAAGAGGAATCCCCATGAAAGTGGAACTGATCTACGACGCCGACTGCCCGAACGTCCAGGGAGCCAGGGAAGAGCTCATGAAGGCCTTCTCCCTGGCCCGGATCCCCCCGAAGTGGATCGAATGGGACCGGGCCGACCGGTCCGCTCCCCCATATGTCAAGGGCTACGGCTCCCCCACGATCCTGGTAAACGGCAAGGACGCGGGAGGGGCCGAGCCCGCCGAGGGCGTCTCCTGTTGCCGCGTCTACGGAATCGAGGAGGGACGGTTCCGGGGAACTCCGCCGGCGGACACCGTGGCGGAAGCCCTGAAACGGGCCGCCCGGGAAGAAGGGGCGCAAACGAGGGAAAAAAGTCCTTCCGGCTGGAAGACCTCTCTCGCAGCCCTTCCGGGGATCGGTGCGTCCCTCCTTCCCGTGGGCGTCTGCCCGGCATGCTGGCCCGCCTACGCCGGCCTGCTGAGCTCGGTGGGCCTGGGTTTCCTCTTCAAGGAAACCTACCTGCTCCCCCTGACGGCCCTGTTCCTTCTCGTCGCGGTGGCGGCCCTGGGATACAAGGCGCGGACCCGGCGGGGATACGGCCCCTTCTTTCTGGGGCTCGCCGCTTCGGCCCTCATGCTCACCGGGAACTTTCTCCTCGGGATTCCGGCCCTGCTCTACGCGGGCGTCGCCTTGCTGGTGGCGGCTTCCGCCTGGAACGCCTGGCCCGGAAAGATACATGAAAACGCAAACGCTTCCTGCCCTGCCTGCGCCTCCGGGGGTTCGAAGCCGCTCCGGGGAACTGCGGAGGCGCTCGAGAAATAAACGAGGTGAACGATGACGAGCAAAAGAAAGATCGAAGTCTTCAGCGCGGGATGTTCCGCATGCCGGGAAACCATCGAGATGGTCAACCGCCTGGCCTGCCCTTCCTGCGAGGTCACCATCCTGGACATGCACGACCCCAAGACGGCGGACCGGGCCAGGTCCCTCGGGATCCGCTCCGTGCCGGCCGTGGCGATCAACGGCAAGCTCGCCGACTGCTGCGCCGGGCGGGGCCCGGACGAGGCCGCCCTCCGGAAGGCCGGCCTGGGAAGCCAGATTTCCTGAACCGCGCCCTTTCCCGGCACCGCCCCCCCCGGCCCTCCAGGCCGGGGGGGGATGCGGGAGGGTTCGGTCCGATCACCGATCAAAGGGGATAGACGTTGCCCGTCTCGACGATCAACCAGCGCCTCCCTTTCCGGACCAGGGTGCAGGAAAGGGTCCAGCCCTCCTCGACCAGGTCGGTGACTTCCGCGGGAACCTCCACGGGACCGATCATTTTTTCACCCGCCACGGGGGGAGCGAGCCACAGCTTGCCGGGCTCCACCCTGAAAATCATGTAGTAATCCATCTCCAGGATGTTCCTGGGATTCACGTTTTCCAGGCCGAAGAACATCATCATGGAATATTCATAGAGAATATGGGCCGCCTTCTCGGCCCGGGGGACGTCCCTGGCGGCGCCGGCCACGCGCTCCTTCAAATCCCCCGCGTCTTCCTCCCGGACGTAGCCCTTCTTCTCCAGCCATTTCAAAAGCTTCCTGCACACCGTGCCGGCGGCCTTGAAAAAAGACTCCCCGGCGGCCACCTTCCGGAGCATGAAGTCGTCGAGGAAGGGCGAAAGCTCCTCGGCGATCTTTTCCGGCCCGAAAATCACGCAAAACGCATCTTCTCCGATTTCATCATACTTCTTTTCGAAGAAAGCATGCTCCGTTTCGGAGAGGCTCTGGTGGGCGTAACCATTGAGGTAATCCTTGAAAAGGCTCACCGTGTCCGCGTAATTCCTGAAGGTCCTGGGCTTGAGCCTTCTCTCCTGCTCCTCCAAGAACTGATCCAGGACCGTCTCGATGTTGGGATCGGCCGGCCTGGGCATCCTTCGCACCTTACCTGCCACGGGTGACTCCTGTTCTGGTCAGCGACCTCACCGGGAAAAGAATACTTGGCCCGCGGATCTTCTCCCTTCCCCTCCTGCCAGTCAACGCGCCAAGGGAGGGTGCGCCATGGTCGGCCCGTCCTTTCACAGCCGGGGCGTCCCGTCAAGACGCCCCGAGGGCCTTGAGCCACCCGGAAAGGCCCGTGACCAGCAAGCCCTCCGACTCGATCTTCCGGGGTGTCCTGCAGACCAGGATCCTCCGTGAAGCTCCGACCAGGTCGGCCGCCTTCCGGAGCCCGGCCGCCATCTCGGGCGAGGGACTGGAGGTGAGCT
>CAYQBW010000129.1:0-7312 GCA_964415725.1 uncultured Planctomycetia bacterium | reverse complement strand
CCCCAGGAGGCGGACCATGGCCTCCCCCGCCAGAAAGAGCAGGGGAATCCCGGGAAGAAGAAGGAGGAGGTTTCGCCTTCTCAAGAACCTGGACCTTCCTTTCCGGCCGCCCGACCGGGAAAACGTTGTGAGGATACCTGCAATCCCGGGAAAGGGACGAGATAAGATCTCTTTCGATGCGACCCGCCACATACCTGAAGGTCCTGGCCCGCCTGGAAAAGGAAGTGGTCCACTGGGACCTCCCTTCGGTCTCCAAGATCGCCCGGACCAGGAAAAAGAAAAAAGCCCCTTTCCACGTGCTGGTGGGGACGATCCTCTCTCTCCGGACCCGGGACGAGGTGACCCTCCCGGCGGCCCGGCGCCTCCTGGCGGAGGCCCCCGACCCGGCCCGCCTGGCGGCCCTTCCGGAAAAGGAAATCCGCCGCCTGATCTACCCGGTCTGTTTCTACCGGAACAAGGCCAGGGCCTTGAAGGAGACGAGCCGGAAGATCCTGGAGGACTTCGGCGGCCAGGTCCCCTCCAGGATGGAGGACCTGCTCTCCCTCCCCGGCGTGGGCAGAAAGACGGCCAACCTGGTGTTGATCCTGGGCTTCCAGGACGAAAGGGGCCTGTGCGTGGACACCCACGTCCACAGGGTGACCCGGAGGCTGGGCCTCCTGGAGAGAAAGACCCCCGACGAGACGGAACAAGGGCTCCGGGAGCTTCTTCCCAGGCGCGTCTGGGCCGGAATCAACGACCTGCTCGTGCCTTTCGGGCAGAAGATCTGCACCCCCCTCTCCCCCTGGTGCTCCCGGTGCCCCGTGGCGGATCTCTGCGAGAGAAAAGGGGTGAAGCGGAGCCGGTGACGCCCCGGGGATCAAAGACCCGGCCTGTAGATCACCTTGTTCCGGGGGGTCTCCCAGACCTCCACCTGGTGCAAGGGGAGCCGCCCCTCCAGCCTCTCCCAGATGAGGAAGGCCAGGTTCTCCGCCGAGGGGTGGGAGAGGAGATCGTTGAGGAAGGAGTGGTCCAACTCGTCGATCACCCCTTCCCGGGCCACCCGGTCGATCTCCAGGAAATCCACGGCGATCCCCGTGTCCGGGTCCACCTGGGCCCGGACGGTGATCCTGGCCCGCCACCTGTGGCCGTGAAGCCTCTCGCACCTGCCGTGGTAGTCGGGCAGGGAGTGGGCCGCGTCGAAATGGAATTCCCGGGAAACCAGGACCGTCTTCCCGCTCATCCGATCGCCTCCCCTTCCAATCCCTCGTCCCGAATATAGGCCAGGACCTCTTCCTTGAGGGCCCGGAGCATCTCCGCCTCGGGAACCTTCCTTACCAGCTCCCCCTTCCTGTAGATGAAGCCGGCCTTCTTTCCCCCGGCCAGGGCCACGTCGGCCTCCCTGGCTTCGCCGGGGCCGTTCACGGCGCAGCCCATCACGGCGATCCGGATCGGCGCCTTGAGCCCCTGGGCGAAGGCCTCCACCTCCCGCACCAGGGGAGCCAGGTCCACCTCGATCCGCCCGCAGGTGGGGCAGGCGATCACCTCGGGGGAGACGATCCGCCTGCCTGTGGCCTTGAGGAGGTCGTAGGCGGCCTTCACCTCGGGAAGAGGGTCCCCCGAGAGGGAGACCCGGATGGTGTCCCCGATCCCGTCCAGGAGGAGCCCGCCGAGTCCGGCGGCGGTCTTGATCTCCCCGTAACCCGGCGGCCCCGCCTCGGTGATCCCAAGGTGGAGGGGATAGTCGCTCCGCTTGGAGAAGAGTCGGCAGGCCCGGAGGTTGGCCAGGGTGTCCGTGGACTTGATGGAGACCACGATCCGCTCGAAGCCCATCTCCTCCAGGGCCCGCACGTGCCCGAGGGCGCTCTCCACCAGGGCCTCGGGGGTGGGCCCGCCGAACTTCTCCAGGAGGGCCTTCTCCACGGACCCCGAGTTCACCCCCACCCGCAGGGAGGCCCCGTGGGCCTTGGCGGCGGCCACGATCCGCTCCAGCCCCTCCCGGCCGGGAAGGTTTCCCGGGTTGATCCGGACCTTGTCGAACCCCGCCTCCAGGGCGGCCACGCCCAAGTGGGGATTGAAGTGGATGTCCGCCACCAGGGGGATCCCGGCGAGTCCCTCCCGGAGGGCGGGAAGGACAGGAAGGGCCCGGCGGTCCCGGAGGGCTACCCGGACGATCTCGCACCCCGCCTCCACGAGGGCCCTGGCCTGCGCCAGGGTGGCCTCCAGGTCGGCCGTATCCGTGCTCGTCATGGACTGGACGGCGATCGGGTGGGTCCCTCCAAGGAGGAGGTTTCCCACGGGCACCACCCGGGTAGGTCTTCTCTCGACGGTTTCCATGGCCTCGCGCCATTCTCCCGGCAAAGGAGGAGCCAGGCTACCCGGGGGGCGAAGGAGACCTCAATGCCCCACTTCGGGGACGGGCTCCACCAGGAGGGGGGAAAGGTGGAGGATCCGGGTGGTCCGCCGCTTCTGTTCGATGTCCCGGTAGACCCGCTCCACCTGGGAGGGAGTCAGGTCCACCACGGGGGCGGCCTCCTCGGCGGGCACGCCGTGGTTGTGGGCCCAGAGCAGGAGGTCCATCAGGTGGTAGGGAACGGCGAAGTAGAACTCCTCCTGGCTCTGCTCCATGGAGTAGGTGTCCGTCGTGGGGGGGCGGTCCAGGATCTCCCGGGGAACGCCCAGGGCCTTCCCGAACCCGTAGACCTGGGTCTTGTAGAGGTGGGCGATGGGCTTGAAGTCCGCAAGGCCGTCACCGCCCTTCACGAAGAATCCCTGGTCGTATTCCAGCCGGTTGGGAGTTCCCGCCACGGCGTAATCGAGCCTCTCGGCGTGGTAATACTCCATCATGGTGCGGGTTCTCTGTTTCATGTTGGAGGCCGCCACGATCTGGAGATAGTCCCTGGGAGGGAGCCTCTTGGACTTGACCTCCCCGGAAGGGCTCTGGATCACGACCTTGAAGAAGTTCAGCCGGTCTTTTTCCAGGATGCTCCCGTGGAGGGCGATCTTCATCTTGTATCCCGGGCCGTATTCGGGAAACACGCGCCGGATGGCCTCGTCCCTCCTCCTGTAGCACCCGAGCCCCTCCAGGGCGGGAGCGATGTCCTCCACCACGCTCTCGATGCCCAGGTGGTCCGCCACGAGCTTCCCGAGCCTCAGGCTCTCCGGGTCGGAGTCCCGCTCGGGCAGGAAAAGGCCGAGCACCCTCTCCTTGCCCAGAGCCGCCGTCATCAAGGCCGCCGTCACGGAGGAATCCACACCCCCGGAGAGGCCCACCACGGCCCCTTTGCGGCGGAGCTCCTCGAAAACGATCTCCCTGATCCGGGGGAGCAGGACATCCAGTTCCTTCCCGTAATCCAGGTCCAGCACGTGTTTCGAAAATTCCATCGATGTCCTCCCTCGAGGCCGCCCGGCCTCACACGCCCGGATTCTCCCCGGAAAGCTCCCGGTCCACCACTAGGTTTTCCCCGGGCCTGGGGGAAACGTCCCTGGCCCCGGCCACGAGCCTCTCGTGGAGGAGCATGGCGCTCAACACCCCCACCAGGGCGGCGTTGTCTGTATGGCTCATCCCGGCTCCGCCCTTCCTGCGGCACTGTTCGAAAAGGATCCCCACGGCCTTTGGATCGAAGAGGTCCGCCTTCTCCAAAGAAGAAGGGGAGAGCGCTTCTTCCACCCAGTCCGGGGCGTCCTCCCCGAAGAAACAGAGGGCGTCGGGCGCCCGGTAGGGCTGCTTGGGCCTTTCCAGGATCGATTTCGGAAGCAGGTCCCCCATGGCCTTCTTGAGGAGGAACTTCTCCTCCAGTCCCCGGATCTTGGCCCCCGGCGGCAAAGAACCGGCGAACTCCATCAACTCCGGGTCCAGGAAGGGAAAACGCCCCTCCACGGAGTTCCCCATGAGCATCCGGTCCCCCTGGGAGGAGAGAATGTAGCCCGAGAGAATCGTGAGCACCTCCAGCGCCTGGGCCCGGGCCAGCCATCCCCACCTTTCGAAGCCCCGGGGAAGGAAGGGCTCCAGCTCCCGCCGGGGATCATGGGAGGCGGCGGCCTCCAGGGAGGATGGGGAAAGGAGCCGCATCAACCTGGCCCCGCTCTCCCACCGGGGAAGGTGGCTGAACCAGGGATCGCCTGGCCTGTCCAGGCCCTTGCCGAAGAAGGCCTTGGCGAATCCCAGCCTACGGGCGGGGGAGCGCTCCGTCATCCAGGGATAGAGGCGGGTCAGAAGCCTGGGTCTGGCCTCGGAGGAAGGGTCGCGGGCCCAGAAGGCCCGGACCTTGGCCTCCCGGAAGATGTCGTAGCCCCCGAGCATCTCGTCGGCCCCTTCCCCGGTGAGGACCACCTTGTAGCCGCTGGAGCGGACCAGCCGGGAAAGCAAGAACATGGGGGCCGGCGCCGTCCGGAGAAGGGGGCACTCCGTGTGTTCCACCACGTCGGGGAACACGGCGGCGATGTCGGAATTCCGGCACACCACCTCGTGGTGGTCCGTGCCCAGCCGCCGGGCCAGCTCTTTCTGGAAGGACCCCTCGTCGTAGTAAGTTTCGGAAAACCGGATCGAGAAGGTCGAGAGCCGGGTCTCCCGGAAGAACCGGGTCACCGTGGCGACGATGACCGAAGAATCCAGCCCGCCCGATAGGTAGGCCCCCACGGGCACGTCCGCCCTGAGCCTCAGCTTCGAAGCCCTGAGCAGGTGTTCCCTGAGCTGCAGGGCCAATTCCTCGGTGGAAGCCTTTCCCCGGGATTCCCTCCCCTCGAAGGAAGGCTCGTACCACCGCTCTTCCCGGAGTTCCCCCCCCTCCAGGAGGGCCCGGTAGCCCGGGGGGAGGGCCCGCACCCCCTCGAAAGCGCTCCTGCCCGGGGCCGGGGCCCAGAAGGTGAAGACCTCCTTCAGGGCCCGCCGGTCCAGCTCCCTTGGGAAGCCGGGCCAGGCCAGGAGGGCCTTGATCTCCGAGCCGAAGAGGAACCATCCCCGGTGGAAGGAGAAGTAGAGGGGCCTGATTCCCACGGGGTCCCGCGCCAGGAAGAGACTCCCCCGCAACCGGTCCCAGACGGCGAAAGCGAACTGGCCGTTGAGCCGGGAGACCATCTCCGGCCCCTCCTCTTCCCAGAGATGAACCAGGACTTCCGTGTCCGAGCGGGTCCGGAAGACGTGCCCCTTCTCTTCCAGGAGGGGCATGAGTTCCTTGTAATTGTAGATCTCCCCGTTGAAGACCACCCAGACCGCGCCGTCTTCGTTGCTCATGGGCTGGCGGCCCCCGGCCAGGTCGATGATGGAAAGCCGGGCGTGTCCCAGCCCCACCCCCGGCGCCCGGAGGATCCCCTGCTCGTCGGGCCCCCTGTGAAAGAGCTGGCGCACCATCCCCAGGAGGGCTTCCCGGTCCACTCTCCGGGGCCCCTCGAGGGAGACGGCGCCACAGATTCCACACATGCCCCGTAGGCCTCCCTGGCTGGCCCTTCCTTCTCCTCCCGGAATACTGATCGGATCCCCGGGGCGGGAAAAACGTGAAAATTTAACGGACCTTCCCGGGAAATCCTGGAAGAATCCAGAGAAACCGGGGAGAAAAGTCTCTCTTCAAAGATCGATACATTCTCAATCCCGGCCAGGATAATCTCCGAAAAACCTATGCCGGGGACCTAGCCCGGCCGATGGACGGTCGGAGGGAAAGTTCAAGCAGGGGGGGCTCCGAAAGAACCACAAAGGCTTCTCCATTGGAGAGATAAGAATGGAAACCATTTTCCACCCGGGGGTGGAACCAACCAGGGAGCTCGAGGTGGAAGAAGAGCAGTTCAAGGCCTTCCCGGGAGAAAGCCATCCAGGGAACCTGCGCCCCCCGGAGATGGGATCGGAAGCTCCCCCATTTTTCCAACGGGCCTTCCGCGGAGTCCTGGAAGCCCTCCTGGCCGCGCGTACCGGAAACTTCACCCAGGCCGAGCTGGGGAGTTCAGCCCTGGTCCTCTCCCCCCACAAGGACGACGAGACCCTGGCCTGCGGAGCCTTGCTGGCGGGAAAGCTCCGCGCCGGGGCCCGGGTCAAGGTGGCTTTTTATACGGATGGGAGGAACTCCTGTCCCGGGGCCATGCCGCCCGGGGAACTCTCCGATCTCCGCACGCGGGAATCCCTGGATGCGTGCCGCGTCCTGGGCCTTCGGCCGGAAGACCTGGTCTTCCTGGAGCTGGAGGACGGGCATCTGGCGGAACACGAAGAGGAGGCCCGCCGGGAGATCGAGAAGCTCCTGGAGGAATTCCGCCCCTCCGAGGTGTACCTGCCTTACCGGCACGAGACCACCGAAGACCACCGGGCTGCCTTCCGGATCTCCCTTTCCGCCCTGGCCGGCGCGGGCTTCCCCGTCCGGGTCTATGAATACCCGGTCTGGTTCTGGTTCCACTGGCCCTGGGTCCGGACACCCTGGGTTGGACTGCGGAAAAAGCCGAACCGAATCCGGACCGGCCTGGTCTCGGGCTGGAGACTGATCAGGGACTTCAACAGGAAATTCCCGGCCCGGGCCTTCCTGGAGTTGAAAAGGAAGGCCCTGGACTGCTACAAGTCCCAGATGACCAAGATCGTCGACATTCCGGCCTTCACGACCCTGGAAGACGTGGCGGGAGGGGAATTCCTGGCGTGCTTTTTCAGGAGGACGGAAATCTTCCACGCCTACGAACTCCCGGGGCGGGGAAAAGGCTAGCCATGAAGGGGTTCCCGGCCCGACCCGGTCCTGGTGGAGGGATCCGGGAAACCCGCGCCTTGGAAGGAAACCCATGAGAATCACCTTCGTCCTTCCCTACGCGGATCTTTCCGGGGGCGTCCGGGTGGTGGCGATCCACGCGCGGAAACTCCAGGAGAAGGGCCACCACGTGGAAGTGATCTCCTTCCCGCGGAAGAAACCCCCTTTGAAGGCCCGGGTGAAACATTTCCTCAAGAATTTCAGGCCCCATCCTTATCGTTCCCAGGGACCCACCCACCTGGAATCGATGGAGGTCCCCTGGACCATCATGGAAAGGCCGGGTCCCTTGAAGGACGAAGACCTGCCCGAGGCGGACGTCCTGGTCCTCACCTGGTGGGAGACCGTGGAGTGGACCCGCGGGCTCTCCCTCGCCCGGGGCGTTCCCTGCCATTTCGTGCAGGCCTACGAAATTTTCGGTGGACCGAAGGAGAAGGTGGACGAAGTCCTGGCCCTCCCCACCTTCAAGATCACCGTCTCCAGGTGGCTCGAGGAATTACTGGTGAAGAGATTCTCCCCTCCCGGCCTGGCCCTGGTCCCCAACTCGGTGGACCTGGAGCGTTTCCAGGTTCCTCCCAGGGGAAAACAAGCCCTCCCCACGGCGGGGGTCATGTACAGCACCACCC
>CAYQBW010000128.1:0-7313 GCA_964415725.1 uncultured Planctomycetia bacterium | reverse complement strand
CTCCTGGAGAAGTTCGGCCTCTCCGTGGAGACGGCCTCCAACGGGGCCCTGGCCTTGGACGCCCTGGCCGCCGGGGAATTCGACCTGGTCTTGATGGATGTCCAGATGCCGGAGATGGACGGGATCGAGGCGACCCGCAGGATCCGGGAAGGGGAGGCAGGGAAAAGGAACGTCCATATCCCCATCGTCGCCTTGACGGCCCACGCCATGACCGGGGACAGGGAGAAATGCCTGGAGGCGGGCATGGACGATTACCTCCCCAAGCCCGTGGAAGCCAGGACCCTGCGGGAGGTGCTGGAGCGGTGGATCCCGGGGAGTGAACCGGCGGGAGAGGGAGAAAAGGAACCCCTCGCCCGCGAAAGATCCCCGGAACGTCTCCCTCCGGTGAAAGCCGGCCCGGTTTTCGACAAGGAGAGTCTCCTGGGGCGCCTGGAGGAGGACCAGGAACTGGTGGAATTCATGGTGAAAACCTTTCTCCAGGAAGTTCCCGGGAAATGGGAGGCCTTGAGGAAGGTAGTGGAGAGAAAAGATTGGGTCCGGGCGGAGCGTCTGGCCCACAACCTCAAGGGATCGGCCGCGACGGTGGGGGCCGAGGCCCTGCGGGAGGCCGCCCAGGACCTGGAAGAAGCCCTCCGGGAGGGAAGCCACGGGGAGTCGGCGGCCCTCCTGGACGTCCTGGAGGACCAGCTCTCCCGCTTGAAAATCGCCCTGGAGGAATTCCTGGAGGCCTTGGAGGAGAGGGAATGAGGAGCCCCGTCTTCGCCGGGTTCCAGGTTCAGCCCCGGATGCGCACAACCAGGTCCCGGCCCGGGCGGACGAGGACGGGCCGGTCCAGGTCGATCCGGAACCGGGCGCCCTGAAGGGCCGGGCCGCACCCCACTTTCTCTTTGCCGAGCCGGACTTCCACTTTCGGGGATTCTCCCACCCCGGGAGCCGGGAAGAGAAGCTTCCGGACCCTCAGGGAGCCGTAGGCGACGCGGATCCTTTCCACGACGCCGGAACGGTCCTTCTTCCGGCTGTAGAGGCCCCAGCCCCCGGCGGAAGAGAAGAAGGAGGCATGGTCCTCGGGAAAGAAGCGGGGCAGAAACCCGATGAGCCCCGCCGGACCGTCGTACACGAAGCCCTGGCAGGCCAGGAGCAGGGACCAGGAACTCATGGCACGGGCGTAGAACTTACCGCACTCGTCGTCGCCGAAGGGATTGCCGCTGTATCCCCAGGAGGCGGTGCGGGAGGGAGTGAGACCCTTTCGAAGCCGCCCGTCGTAGCGAAGGGCGACGGCGTGGGCGAGGCAAAGCCCCTTGCGGAGGAGGCCCGCCTGGATCATGGCCGCCGCCGCGGCGTATTCGAAGCCCGTCATGACCTCGGCTGCATACTTTGTGTGGTGGGGGGGAGGCGGGCCCTTGGGCCAGGTGATCATCTGGGTGCCGGGGTCCTCGTCGGCGACGAACTTTCTCGGGATCTGCCTGTAGCCTTTCATCCGGGGATGAAAGTTGTACTTGAAGAGGGCCGAGAGGGCCGAGCGCACGTGGTCGGGGGGGAGGATCCATCCCAGGTCGAGCTGGCGGGCCCACCACTGGCCCAGGACCTGGTCGATGTGGCAGCCGTCCCCGTAGTCCTCGTAGAGCCTCGGCCCGGGGACCTGGAAGTAGTATTCGCCGTTGAAGAGCTCCCTGTCCACGCCCGCCGAGCCCTTGGTTCGGATCGCCCGGTAGGCTCGGGCCGAGGCCCGGTCCCCCTCCAGGAGGGCCATCCGCTCCGCCGCCGCCAGGGCGGCCAGGTAGAGGGACTCGAGCCAGGAGGAGCGGCCGCCCAGGTATCCGTCCAGGGTGTTCCACTGGGGGCCGGCGAGCATGCCGTCCCGGTCCTTGTCCCACCGGGCGACGATGTAGTCCATGGCCTTCTTCACGTGGGGCCAATTGCGGTGGAGCCAGGAGGAATCGGGGCACATGGTGTGTTCCCGCAGGGAGTTCAGGACGACTCCGCACTGGCCGTCGAAGGCGGCGCCCGCCCCGGGCTGGCGGTAGGGGACGGCCCCGTCCTCCTTCTGGTAGAAGAACTCCTGTTCCCGCATCCGGCGGGCCAGGGAGGGAAAGAGGCGGGCGTGGGCCTGGGCGTAATGCCAGACGTGGTTGCAGTTGCCCGGGCAGCAGCCGCTGTCGGGACAGCATCCCTCCCATCCCCCGAAATAACCGGACCGGGTCCAGAAGACGGTTCTGCTCTTCAGGACGGCCGCCTGGGAGCCGATCCTGTCCAGGAGCCACCGGGGCAGTTTGGAGGCGTAGAGGGTGTCGTGGTAGAGGGTGGTCTTTTCGTCCAGTTCTTCCAGGCGGCGGACCGTTTCCCGGGCCGCGTCCAGGGCGTCCTTCCACCAGCGGGAATACATGACCCCCTGGCCTCCCCAGGCCCCGGCGCCTCCCCTGGCGTTGGGGAAATACCAGCACAGGATGAAGGTTACGGTCCTCTTCTCTCCCGGCCCGAGGGCCACCCTCGCCGCCAGGGCCCCGTCCAGGGTCTCTTCCTCCGGGGTGGGCCCCGCCTCGAGGGGGCCTGTGAGGCGGCCTCTCTCCAGGGCGGCCCGGAGTTTCCCGGCGTCGGTCCAGGAGGCGGTTCCCGTGAACTGGCCGGCTCCCGTGGCCGCCAGGGCCATGTCCCCTGCCCCGGGATCACCGCGGGGCCTGCCGGCGGTCATGTGAAGGTAGGCCGCTCCCTTTTCCAGGAGGACCTGGTTGCGGTTACCCTTGTATTGGGGATGGGTCCTGCCCATGACGGGAGTCTTTCCCGTCCAGCCCACGGCGTTCTGTTGGGAGCCCAGGAGGACCGCCTCCACCGGGGCGGCGCCCCGGTTCTCCAGGGTGAACCGGAAGACGGCCGCTGGAAGGGCGGAGTCCCGGGGATCCAGGGGAATGAAGGGGCTGAAGACCTTCATCTCCACCCGCACCGGAACGCCCGCGTCCCGGAAGGAATACCACCCTAGGGGGTATTCGCCTCGGAAGGTCAGGGCCTTCATGGGAGGGAAACCCGGGGCGGGGGCCGCCTGGAGGGCCCGGGCGCCGGTCCCGCCGTTTTTCGCCTTCCACGCGAGAGCGAAGAAGGTGTCGGGCAGGAAGGCCTGGGTCATGTTGCCGGCGATCTGCCAGACCGCCGGGACGGCCCGGCCGTCCACCTGGACGCATCCCCCACCGATGCCGCCCAGGGGAAAGCGGATTGCTTCGAGGGATTCACCCCGGTAGACCTTTTGTTTCCCCCGCCCGAAGAGCACGGCCGGATCCATGAGTTCGTGGAGGCGTTCCTTTTCTTCCTCGGCCCGAGCCTTCCGGTCCGCTTCCTTGCGCGCCAGGTATTCCTGGAAGGTGAGGCGCTTCTTGACCTTTCCGGCGTCCATGTGCCGGGCGATCTCCCCGGGCGTGAGGATCCTGTCGTAGAAGGCGATCTCGTCCAGGGCGCCCCGGAACCGTTCCTTGCCCTTGGGGTCGGCGGCGCCGAAGAGGATCGGGTAGCCCTTTCCGCTGATCCGGATCCGCGAGCGGCCTGGTCCTTCCAGGCAGGGAAGACCGTCCAGGTAGAAGCGGGTTTCCCCGGGCGTCATGGTGACGGCCAGGAAATACCACTCGCCCCTGTGGAGGGGCCCGAGGGGAGGGTAGAAAAGGGCCAGGCGCCTTCCGTTCCAGAGCATGAGGCAGGAGTAGTCCGAGGCCACGTGCAGGCTGAACCTGGTTCCGGCGTGGTCCACCCGCTGGGCGACCAGGGCCGGGTTGCCCCTCAGCCCGGGCTGGAAGGCGGGTTTGAACCAGAGTTCCACCGAAGTTTCGGGAAACTCCAGGTCCGGCGAAGGGGGCACCTGGACGAAACGCTTGCCGTCCAGGGATAGGGCCTTCCCGCCTCCTGCTCCCGGGACGAAGGCGGCGGGGCCGGGGACGCTTCTTCCCGAGTGTCTTCCCAGGGCGTCTTCCAGGTTTCCTTCGAAGCGCCAGAGGGCCTTGGGCTCCTGGGCGGAGAGGGAGGCCGGGGAGAGGGAAAGGGCCAGGATCGCGGGGAACGCGGCTGGTTTCATGGTCACCTGCCTTGGGCGAATTTTCTGAGAAGCGCGTACGCGGGACGGTGCCTGCCGAGGGGCGTGATCACTCCCAGGTCCTCCGTGTAGTCCGCCAGGGAGTGGACCGCCACGGACCGGATGGCCCCGATCTCCGCGGCCCAGGAGAGGATCCGCGCCAGGGCCACGACCTGGGCCTTCTCTCCCCCCACGGGAACGGGAGAGGTCCCTGCGCGGAGGAGGGCGAAGGGCTTGGCCCCCGCCGTGAGTGTGATCCAGTCCCGGGCGAGCTGGAGGCGGGCCTCCAGGCTTCGCTTGCCGTCCAGGGGAGTCAAGTAGGGGACGATGGAGAGCCCCACCTCGTCCAAGGGGAAATCAGGGGCGGCGATTCTCTGAAGGAGGTTGCGGGTGTCGGGGTAGGGGCTTCCCAGGCAAACAGTAAGACGGATCTTGGGGAAGGCGGTCCGGATGGGCCTGGCCGTGGCCCGCACAGCCTGGGCCCACTGGTCCGGGTGGGGCTTGGATGCCAGGAACTCGGCTCCCAGGAGCACGGGCTCCCACCAGAGGACCAGGGTGTCGGGGGAAAGCTCCTCGGCCAGCTTCCAGTGGAAGGGCTCCATCTGCTTCACCAGCGCGTCCAGGGGTTCCCTGGCGGCGAGCCACTCCCCGGCGGGGAAGGCGGCCAAGGTGACTTTGAGGCCTTTTTGGCGGGCCCAGGCGACTTCCTCCTTGAGGCGGGCCCAGCCATCCTTGTCCTTCTCCAGCTCGGCCCCGGCCGTGAGAAGGACTCCTCCCACGCCGAGTTCCTCCAGGGCGGCCCGGTCACGTTTGCGGTGGACAAGAAAACTCTTGCCCCAGAGGGTGGGGCCGTGGCGCATGTAGAACACCTGGTCGGACCTCTTGAGGGGAGGTTTCCGGGAGATGGAGGGGGCCCTGTAGGAGGCGGCGATGGTCCAGGCGCCGGGCATGAAGGATGCCCAGAGGATGAGAAGAGCCGTGGCGGGAAGGGCGGAGCCCAGAAGCACCAGGTTGCCCACGAGGCCGCGCCAGTTTCTCAAGGGGGGAAGCAGGAGGGGAAGGTGGACCAGGACGGGAAGGAAGACCGCGTCGGGGTGGCCCACCGTGGCCTGGAGCACGGCGTAACCCACGGAGACGGCCTCGGCATGGACGCCCAGGTCCAGGCCGATCGTGTTTTCCAGGAGGCGGAGGAGCCAGACCACCCCCAGGAGGATGTCCAGTGCGAAGACGGGGGTGGCCATCAGGCGGGCCGGCCAGGGGGATTCATGCAGGGAATGAAACTGGAGCCAGGCGGCGAGCAGGCAAAGGACAGGAAAGAGGAATCCCGGGGGGGCGGCCCAGCCGAACCTTTCCAGGATGGAGGCCCCGGCGCAGAAAGCGGCGGGGACCATGAGAAAAGCCACGGTGAGGAAGAGGAGGGGGACCCGCCGGGCGAGTTCCTTCCGGTTGAAGAGGGCCGCCGCCAGGGAAGCCGACGCGAAGACCAAGGCGAGCAAGGTCCAGGCGGCGAACAGAACTCCTTCGGTCTGGGAAAACACGGGCGTATCCTACCCGGGTCGGCGGCGGACGCGCCAGCCCGATCCTGGGGCCTTTTCGGGGAGCCCGGCCGGGTCCGTTTTACAGAGGACTTTTTTATGGAGTGAGAAGAATGCCAAACCACGGTGGAGAGGAGCGGCCTTCCCAGGGGGACGGCTTCCGGTGCGAGATCACCATGGAGGATCTCCTCGAGGTCTACAGGACTTACAACGACCAGGACCTGGGGATTCCCTTCGCTATGTTGAACCTGGAGACCGGGGAGGTTCACTTCCAGTACGAAGATGCCGGCGTGACCGAGATTCCCGAGGGCGCGGAGGATTCGGAGGACTGGGTCCCGATGCCGGACAGGTATAGCCTGGACCTGGGGAAGGTCCAGGCTCTCGATTTCACCCTCGCCCACATGCCCGAGGAGCTTGAGAGAGTCAAAGAGATGTTTCGCGGGCGGGGAGGCTACAGGCTGTTCAAAGACCTGCTCCGCCGGCGGGGCCTTCTCCAGAAGTGGCGCGCCTTCGAGGATGCCTGCCTCAGGGAGGCCCTCCGGGCCTGGGGCCGCAGGAATGGAATCCGGGTCATCGAATGATTTGGTCCCCGGCGGGGGACGCCGGGATCAAAACCTGTCGGGCCGGAAGAGGCTCGCCCAGGGTTTCCGGCTCCGGCCGGAAAGGACCTGCTCGGCCAGGACTTGGGCCAGCCCGACGGCCAGGGAGAGGCCGTAGCCGTTGAACCCTGCCAGGACGAAGAGCCCCCCCTTGCCCGGAACCATCCCGCAGAGGGGAAGGCCGTCGGGGGTGCCGCAGAGGATGCCCGTCCAGGCCCGTTCCGCCGGCACCCCGGCCGCCCCGGGGATGTGACGGGTGATCCAGGCGAGGAGGTTTTGGTGGATCGCCGGGTGGATCGTGCCGTCGTCCTCCACGCCCACCTCCTCGCCGGGGACGGTCCAGCGCATTCCTCCCGCCACGAGCCTCTCCCCATGCCTTCGAAAATACTCGTAGCAGAAATGACTGCTCATGGGTGCCTCGGGAAGTCCTTGGAGGACTTCTTTTCCCAGGGGCGCCGTGGCCAGGGCCTGGGCGCGGAAGGGGTAGAGAACCCGGCTGGCGTAACCCGTCGGATCGAGTCGGGCCGTGGCGGAGGAGGCGGCCAGGACCACGACCTGGGCATGGAGTTCCCCTCGCTCCCCGCCGGTTCTCCTCCACCGGAGGAGAAACCCTTCGTTCCCTCCCTCCAGGGCCGGGCATTCCGTCCCGGAAAAGACCCGGGCCCCGGCCCGCCGGGCCTCCCCGGCCAGGGCTTCCGCCAGGCCCAAGGGATCCACCACCCCTTCCCCGGGCCGGAAAAGGCCCCCGTAAAATCCCGAAAGGGCGGGAAGGGCTTCTTCTACTTCCTCTTTGGATGCGAAGCGGGCCTCCTCCCCCCGGGAGGCGAGCCAGGAGGCGCTCTCTTCGAGCTCGCCCGCTTCCGAGGGGGTTTCCGCGAGCCGCCACCCGCCGGAGGCCTTCCAGCCGGTGATCTTTGCCGGAAGGGCCGCCACGGCCCGGCGGTTTTCTTCCATGGCGGCGAAAAGAAGGGAGGCCCTCTCCTCCCCGAGCTGGCCCACGAGCCGGGAGGGGTGTTCCCCCGTGGCCAGGAGGACCTGGCCGTCCGAGCGCCCCGTGGCCCCGAAGCCCAGGCGCCCCTTCTCCAGGACCACCACCTCGGTGATGCCCGATGCGAGCTCCTTGAACCTCTC
>CAYQBW010000127.1:0-7322 GCA_964415725.1 uncultured Planctomycetia bacterium | reverse complement strand
TTCCCCCCGGAGAGTCTTGCCCCCCGGAAGGACCAGGACCACGTGGCCCTGGGCCCGAAGTTTTGCGGTGAATCGGGTCACGGGGGGAAAGTCCACGACCAATCGGTCCAGGATCTTGGCCTTGAGCCGGCGGAACCGGAACTCCAGGGGGATCCAGCCCGGGCCGGCCTTGGCGCGCCAATCGAACCCGGAAGGCCGTTTCACCACCGGGTGCAGGTCCCCTCCCCCCGCGGGGAGGCAGAGGGTGGGATCCTGGTTGTAGTTGCGGGAGAGTTCCACCTGGACCCGGGAGGCCAGAAGCTGGATCCCGGCGTCGAAGGGCGCTTCCAGGCGGCGGACCTGGGCCAGGGGCGTCTCGGGCCCTACCTTGCGGGAGACCTGGTCCGTCCCGCAGGCAAAGAAGAAGAGGACCGGCAGGGCAAGGAGGAGGCCCCCCTGGAGTCTCATGACTTTCACGCTCCACCTCCCGGCTCGGGAAGAAGTCCCACCTTCTCCCGGACCTCTTTCATGGTTTCCCTGGCGATGGCCCTGGCCTTGCGCCCCCCTTCGAGGAGAACCTGGTCCACGTAATCCCACCCCTTGGCCTTGAGTTCCTCGTGGCGCTCCCGGATGGGCGCCAGGACGGCGTTCATCCTCTCGAAGAGGACTTTCTTGCAGTCCACGCACCCGATACCGGCCTCCCTGCAACCCTTGGCCAACTCCTCCCTCTCCGCCTCGGGGGTGAAAAAGGTGTGCCAGGTGAAGACGTTGCACCGCCTGGGCTCACCCGGGTCCGAACGCCTCTGGCGGGCCTCGTCGGTCTTGGCGATCCGGAGCTTCTTTTGGATCACCTCGGGAGGATCCAGGATTCCGATCTCGTTGTTCTTGCTCTTGGACATCTTCTGCTCCCCGTCGAGGCCAAGGACCCGCGGGGCCTGGGAGAGAAGGGTGGCCGGCTCCGGGAAGGTGGGGCCGTAGTGGTTGTTGAACCGGCGCGCGATGTCCCGGGAGAGTTCCAGGTGCTGGGCCTGGTCCTCTCCCACGGGAACCTCTTCCGCCTTGTAGAGAAGGATGTCCGCCGCCTGGAGCACCGGGTAGGTGAAAAGGCCGGCGTTCACGTTCTCCTTGTGCTGGCGGGCCTTGTCCTTGAACTGGGTCATCTTGGAGAGTTCGCCGATCTGGGTGAAACACCCCAGGATCCAGGCCAGCTCGGCGTGTTCGGGAACGTCGGATTGGCGGAAGAGGATGGCTTTCTCCGGGTCGATCCCCGCCGCCAGGTATCCCAGGCCCACGTGGCGCACCCGGTCCCGGAGCTGGTCCGGGTCAGGCCGGATGGTCAGGGCGTGGTAGTCCACGACGCAGTAGATGGCCTCCCGGGTCTCCTGGAGGGCCAGGAAGTTCACCATGGCCCCCAGGTAGTTGCCGATATGCAGGGATCCCGTGGGCTGGATGCCGGAAAAAATACGTTTCACCAAAGCCTCCCCGGGGCTCGGGCCGCCCCCTGGAATCGTCACAACCGGCCGAGCCGGCCGGACCGGCGGGCTTCCGGAAGGAAACCCTCTCTTTCATTCTGGAAAAGAAGGTAACGGCGCCCCGCCCCCAGGCAAGAGGCCGGGAAAAGGTTGACTTTTTTTGCCTCTCTCTCGACCTTCTTGGGCGCGGTAAATGTTTCTCTCATGGGAGGATATTCCCCTGGCGACTCCAACCAGGAAGACCCTGGCGGCCCTCTTCACCCTGGCGGTCCTTCTCCAGGGTTGCCGCCTCTTCCCCGTGGAATTCAACCTGGGGCCTCTCTACCGGCACCGCCTGAATTCCAAGAAGGAAGTGGTGAGCCTGGATTTCCTCTGGCCCATCTTCCACTACGAAAAGCTTCCCGACGGGGGGTGGGAGTTCCGGGTCCGCCCCTTCTACCGCAAGGTATCCCACCCGTCCGGGGCCGAGATCCACCAGTTCCTCTGGCCCTTGGGATACGTGGCCAGCGACCCCCGGGAGACCAAGGCCCGCCTCTTTCCCCTGGCCTTCTGGCGCCTCCACAGGAACGAAAAGGACCAGGAAGACCTGGACTGGGGCTTCCTCTTCCCCCTGTTCTGGGGCGGATCCTCGGAGAGCAAAAAAGAGGACTACTTCGCCTTCTTCCCCCTCTACGGCCGGATCCCCCAGTTCATGAGCTACGACGAGGCGGGCTGGTTCCTCTTTCCTCTCTACGTTTGGTCGGAAAAAGGCACGAACCACACCCGTTCGGTCCTCTGGCCCCTTTTCGGAGAGGGCTGGGGGGACAAGAAGGGCGACGCCTCCTGGTTCCGGGCCCTTCCTTTCTATGCCCGCTCCGACAAGCCGGGCCGCTGGTGGAACAGGGCCTACCTCTGGCCCTTCTTCCAGGTGGGAGCGGAAAATTTGGACGGGAGAGATCCCCGCCATTACTGGTTTCTCTTTCCCCTGGTCGGGCGATCCAAGGGAAGGGTCTCCCAGGCCTGGACCTTTCTCTGGCCGTTCTTCCGCTACCGCTCCAAGGACCCTTCTTCCTACAAGCTCGACGCGCCTTGGCCGCTCTTTCGCGTGGCCGACGAGACCAGCAAGGGACCCGAAGGGGAACCGGACCGCACCCGCCAATGGTGGATCACGCCTTTCTACAGCTCCACTACGTCCAAAAAGCAATGGACCCGGGTGATCCTCCTCCCACTTTTCTGGATGAGAAAGTATCGTGACCTGGCCATGAAATTCCGGGGCTCTTACTTTCTCCCCTTCTACTGGCGCACCGTCACCAAGCGGGCCGACGGCCGGAGGGACTCCACCACCCGTTTCTACCCCTTTCTCGCCATCGACAGAGGAAACAAGGACGGAGGCTGGCACACCGTTCGTTTCCCCGACCCCATCCCCTTCCGCCTGGACAGCGGGGAAGGCTACAGAGAACTCTACGATTTCTTCTGGAACCTCTACACCCGCCGGCGGCGGGGAAAGAATGTCTCCGTCACCACGCCGGCCAACCTCTTCTGCAACGACCGGATCGATGGGGACACCACCTGGTCCGTTCCCTTCCTCTTCCACCTGGAGAGAAAAAAGAGCGGGCGGAAGATCTTCAGGCTCTTCCACATCATTCCTATCCCCCTCGGCGGAGGGGGGAAGGGAGGCGGATGATGGGAACCCTGGAACTGACGGGCCGCTACATCCGCACCAATGTACACGGGGCGGGATACACCGTGGGGATCCTGCTCAGGTCCCTGGTCCAGCTCGTCTTCCTTCCCCGCAAATGGAGGCAGACCCTGGACCAGATGTATGTCGTTGGAGTCCAGACCCTCCCGGTGGTCCTGATCGTCGCCATTTTCACTGGCATGATCGTGGCCCTCCAGACGGGCATCGAGCTGATGCGGATCGGCTCCTCCCAAAGCATCGCCTCCATCGTGCCCATCTCCATGTGCCGGGAGATGGGCCCCTTCATCACGGCCATCATTCTCGCCGCCACGGTGGGATCGGCCATGGCTGCGGAACTTGGCACTATGAGCGTCTCCGAGGAGATCCTGGCCCTGGAGGTGATGTCCGTGGACCCGGTGCGCTACCTGGTCCTTCCCAGGGTCGTGGCCCTGGCCGTGATGTGCCCGATCCTCACGGCCTTCGTGGACCTAGTGGGAACCATCGGGGGGGGAATCGTGGGGCAGATCCATCTGGGGGTGGACTTCCAGTTCTACATCTCCCAGGCCATCGACTCCCTCCGCACCCCGGGCCACACCATTCCCCTTCCAAAGGACTTCTACGTGGGCCTGTTCAAGGCCTTCCTCTTCGGGATCACCATCGCCGTCATCGGCTGTTCCTCCGGGCTCCGGGCCAAGGGCGGCGCCCTGGGCGTGGGCCAGGGGGTTCAAAGGGCCGTGCGGAACTCGGTGATCATGATCATCATCCTGGGTTACGTGGCGACCTGGTTCTTCTACTTCCTGGGCGGCTCATGATCCTCCTCGACCACGTCTACAAGAGTTTCGGGGGACGGGAAGTCCTCAAGGACATGTGCCTGCACGTGGCGAAAGGGGAGTGCTTCGTGATCATGGGGCGCTCGGGGATCGGCAAGAGCGTGACCCTCAAGCACGTCATCGGCGTGGTCCATCCCGACAAGGGGAAGGTGATCGTCGACGGCGTAGACGTGCCCAAAGCTTCGCGCAAGGAGCTGAACCAACTCCGCCTTAGGATCGGCTACCTCTTCCAGTCCGGGGCCCTGATCAACTGGCTCAACGTCTTCGAGAACGTGGCCCTTCCCTTGAGGGAACATAGGATCGGGACGGAAGAGGAGATCCGGGAGCGGGTCATGGAAAAGCTCCGCCTGGTGGAGATGGAGCACACCGCCGACGTGATGCCCGAGAACCTCTCGGGGGGCATGAAGAAGCGAGTGGGACTGGCCCGGGCCCTGGTGATGGACCCGCAGATCCTGCTATACGACGAGCCCAACGCGGGCCTGGACCCGGTCATGTCGGAGACCATCAACCACCTCATCGTGAACGTCCAACAGAAACTCCGGGTCACCTCCATCGTCGTGACCCACCGCCTGGGATGCGCTTTCACCGTGGGGGACCGGATCGGTCTTCTGGACAGCGGGCGCATCATCGAGGAGGGGACCCCGGATGAGATTCGGAATTCCGTCAACCCCCTGGTCCGGAGATTCGTCCAGGGGGTGATCGACTGACCCCGTGGGGGGCCGAGGAGGAAACGAGATGAACCACAAGAGGGACGTGATCCTGGGCCTGGTCTTTTTCGCGGGGCTGGGATTGATCCTGGTGGCGACGGCGGTTCTCAAGGACTGGACCACCCTGGAGAAGCCCTTCGAATACCAGGTCTACTTCGCCTCCGCCGAGGGCCTGCGGGCCGGGGATCCGGTTACGGTCTACGGGATGAGGGCCGGCCGGGTCGGAAAGGTGGAGATCAACAAGTCCCAGGACAGGAGGGACAAGCGGATCGTCGTCACCCTGGAAGTGAAGGAGGAGATACCCTTCCGCGAAGGAATCCCCTACACCATCGCCATCGAGGATTCTTCCTTCCTCGGAGGGAAGGTCGTGACCGTGGACCCGGAGGCCCGGGAAGGGGGCCGCCCCTACCACCACGACGAGCCCCTCATGGGGGTGAGCTACTCCAACCCCCTGAAGCAGGTGGCCGCGGTCTTCGCCGAAGGCAAGGAGGACATCAAGGGGATCCTCTCGGGCCTGGCCTCGGTGGTCCGCAAGATGGACAACAACCAGAGCACCATCGGGGCCCTCTTCAACGAAAGAGGGCTCTACGATTCCATCATGGACTCGGCCCAGCGGATCAACAAGATCATCCGAAACGCCCAGGCGGGGAAGGGAACCATCGGCGCCTTGCTCACGGACCGGAAACCCTTCGACGACCTCAAGGCGACCCTGGCCCAGGCCAGGAAGATCACCCAGGAAATCAACGAGGGGAAGGGGCTCCTGGCCAGGCTCATCCACGACGAAAAGCTCGGCGAAAACGTCTCGGCCGCCGTCCAGGACATCCGGGAGGTCGCGGACAAGGTCCGGGCCGGCGAGGGCACGCTTGGCAAGCTCCTGGTGAAAGACCAGGTCTACAACGACCTGGCCGCGGCGATCCGGGACGCCAAGGATCTCCTGGCCCAGGCCAGGAGCGGAAAAGGGGTGGTGGGCCGGCTCGTGGGCGATCCCGCCCTGGGAGAGAAGGTGGCGGAACTGATCACCGACGCCCGGGACATCGTCCGGGAGATCAAGGAAGGAAAGGGCACCCTCGGAAAGCTTGTCAACGACGACACGGTCTACACCAAGCTCAACCTGGTCTTCACCCAGATCTCCCGCTCCCTGGAGGACTACAGGGAAGCCGCCCCGGTGAGCACCTTCATCCAGGTCCTGGGCTCGAGCTTCCGGTGATCGAGTTCACTCCGGGCAGGACCGGAGCCGGTCCAGGTAGCGGGCCAGGAGGTCCACCTCCAGGTTGAGGAGATCGCCGGGCCGGGCCTTGCCGAGCGTGGTGGAGCTCGCGGTGTGCGGGATGAGGGCCACCTCCACCAGGTCGTCCTGGAGAGCCGCCACGGTGAGAGAGACCCCGTCCAGGGCGAGGGAGCCCTTCTCCGCGAGGAACCGCAGGAGGGGCCTCGGGACCCGGACGGCGAAGACCCCTTCTCCGGCGCTCCGGTCCCAGCGGACCAGGCGGGCCGTTCCGTCCACGTGGCCCTGGACAAGGTGCCCCCCCAGGCGGTCCCCCACCTTGAGGGCTCTCTCCACGTTGAGGGCCTTCCCCGGCACCAGTCCCCGGCCGAACCAGGTCCTGCGGAGGGTTTCTTCCCCCAGGTGAAAGAGGACGGAGGGCCCGGAAAGCCGGACCACTGTGGAACAGGCCCCGGAGAGGGAGACCGAATCCCCCACCCTGAGCCCCTCCGCCAAGGGCCCCAGGCGGACGGAGAGCTCCCGGCCCCTTCCCTGGGGACGAATCCACTCCACCCGGCAAACCCCTTCGATCAGGCCCGTGAACAAGGTTTCCGCCTCCATCTCCCGCCGGGACCGGTCCCAGGGGGCAAGTCTCCGGCGGGCAGGCCCTTACCATAATCGGGGGGTTCCCGGGGAAGAAAGGCGTTTCTTTCCCTCCCCGCCTCCCGGGAAAGGGGGAATGGGCCTTGACCTTCCCGGGAAAACCGCCTACTTTCTCCCCCTTTCCGGCTGGCGCGGTGTCATGATCATTGCGGTTCTGAGCCTGTTCCCGGAGGCCATCCGGCCCTACCTGGAGCAGAGCATCCTGGGGCAGGCGGAGAAGAAGGGCCTCGTTCGGTTTCTTCTCGTAAACTTCCGCGACTACGCCAGGGACCGCCACAAGAAAGTGGACGACCGCCCCTTCGGGGGAGGGCCGGGCATGGTCCTCAAGCCGGAACCGATCTTTGAAGCGATCGAGGACGTGGAGAGCCAGTTGGGCTCTTTCCGGAAGATCCTCCTCTCTCCCCGGGGACGGGTCTTCCGCCAGGCCATGGCGGAAGACTTCGCGCGGGAAGAGAGGCTCCTCCTTCTCTGCGGCCGCTACGAAGGCATCGACGAGAGGGTGAGGATGGGATTCGACTGGGAAGAGGTCAGCCTGGGCGATTTCGTCCTCTCCGGCGGAGAGATCCCGGCCCTGGCCGTGGTGGAGGCGGTGGTCCGCCTCGTCCCGGGAGTGCTGGGAAACGAAGACTCCGCCAGAGAGGATTCCTTCGCACGGGAAGGCCTGCTCGACTGCCCCCACTACACGAGACCCAAGAATTTTCGAGGAATGGAAGTTCCCCCCGTGCTCCTCTCGGGCGACCATGCGGCCGTCCGGGCCTGGAGGGAGAGGGAGGCCCGCCGGCTCACCCGTGAGAGAGAGCTCTCCCGGGA
>CAYQBW010000126.1:0-7342 GCA_964415725.1 uncultured Planctomycetia bacterium | reverse complement strand
CGCGGGACGACCGTCGGGACGGCGCGTTGCGCCGTCCCTCGGGCGTCCCCTACGGTTTGTCCAGGGGCCGGAAATGGACCTTCATCAGGGAGAGTCTTTGGATGTGCTTTTTCAGGCGGGCCTTGAAATTCTTCAGGTTTTTGCCTTCCTTGGGGCTCCAGCCCACTTCCGCCAGGGCGCAACCTCTCGGCCAGGCCATGTATTCCACCTGGCTGAAGGTGGGGATGTATTCGGTCCAGATGTTCCCCTGGAGGCCCATGATGAACCTGGCCTTCTTCGGGCCGAGGGCCTTGGGCACGGGTTCGTAGGAATAGACCTTCTCCAGGGGGAGGAAGCCCCCGATGGCCGGGGGCTCGTGGGCCCTGTCCTTGGACTGGTAGTAGTCGAAGTAGCAATGGGAAGTTGGGGACATGACCACGTAGTGGGCCGCCTTCGCCGCCGCGATCCCGCCCTTGATCCCCCGCCAGCTCATGACCGCCGCGTTGGGCGCCAGCCCTCCCTCCAGGATCTCGTCCCAGCCGATGATCTTCTTCCCCTTGGAGTTGATGTATTTCTCCATCCTGGTGATGAACCAGCTCTGGAGCTCGTGTTCGTCCTTGAGGCCCAGCTTCTTGATCCGGGCCTGGCAGAGGGGGCAGTGCTTCCACCGGTCCTTGGGGCACTCGTCCCCGCCGATGTGGATGTATTCGAAGGGGAAGAGCTTCACCACCTCGTCGATGACGCCCTGGAGGAACTGGAAGGTCTTTTCCTTGCCGGCGCAGTAGACGTCCTTGTGGATCCCCCAGCGGGTCGCCACCTGGAAAGGCCCGCCCGTGCAGGAGAGTTCCGGGTAGGCCGCGAGCGCCGCCTGGCAGTGGCCGGGCATCTCGATCTCGGGAAGGACCCGGATGTGGAGTTTGGCGGCGTAGGCCACGACGCTTCGGACCTCGTCCTGGGTGTAGTATCCGCCGTAGGGCTTCCCGTCCCCTTTGTGGCGGTTGGAAGGGAGGGGGGTCTCGGCCCGCCTGGATCCGATCTCGGTGAGCTTGGGATACTTCTTGATCTCGATCCGCCAGCCCTGGTCCTCGGTGAGGTGCCAGTGGAAGGTGTTGAGCTTGTGCAGGGCCATCTCGTCCAGGAGGCGGCAGACCTGGTCGGCCGTGAAGAAGTGGCGGCCCACGTCCAGGTGGAGCCCCCGCCAGGCGAACCGCGGCTTGTCCCGGATGGTCAGGCAGGGAAGGGTGAAGCTTTTGTCCTCGAGGAGCGTTCCCTTCTCCACCGCCGGGGGAAGGAGCTGGCGGATCGTCTGGACGGCGTAGAAGAATCCCGCCCCGCCCCGGGCCTTCACGCGGATCCAGCCGGGCCGGATTTCCAGGATGTAGCCCTCGGGTCCCAGGGAGGCGGGGGCTCCCTGGGTGGTGAAGAGGACGGCCCCGGCGTGGGGGCCTCTTCCCTTGGCGGAGAAGACGCGGAACTTCTTTCCCAGGGGGCCTTCCAGGAGGCGGGCCAGGACCCTGGCCCCCTCCCGGGCCTTCTTCTCGTCGCCGGCGCAAAGAATCCTGGTTTCCGGATTCCACGGGAAGGTTCCCTTGACCCGGGTGAGGGAGAGGGGCCTGGGGACCAGGGGCAAAGGGTCCTCCCCTTTGACTGAGCCGCCCAGGGCGGGAAGAAGGAGGAAAACGCTCAAGAGGAAGAGTGGGGTCATGGACATGGGTCGTGGATCCTGGGTTTGGAAAAAGACAGACGAAAACGGGGCGGTCCCCCGCCGGGGAGGCCGCCCCGTGGCTTCAGTCGTAAGCGGGTCTTACTTGGACTGGAAGGAGTTCCACCTGGCCTCCAGTTCGGGGTCCTTGACCGTCTCCAGCAGGTAGTCGCAGAACTCCCGTCCCGTGGCGCCGTTGTCGCGGCCCGTGATGACCAGTTTTTTCTCGAAGCGGGTGCAGATGTCCAGGCCCATCTGGAGTTTTTTGGCCTTCTCCATGAAGCCGATGTGCTCCAGCATCATGACGGCCGCCCGGATGAGGCTGGAGGGGTCGGCGTATTTGCCCCGGCCCTCCTTGATCATGCGCGGCGCCGAGCCGTGGATGGCCTCGAACATGGCGTAGCGCTTGCCGATGTTGGCGCTTCCCGCCGTGCCCACCCCGCCCTGGAGCTGGGCCGCCTCGTCGGTGATGATGTCGCCGTAGAGGTTGGGCAGGGCGATCACCCTGAACTGGGTGCGCCGGGCCGGGTCCACGAGCTTGGCCGTCATGATGTCGATGTACCAGCCTTCCCAGCGGATCCCCGGGTAGTCCTTGGCCACCTGCTCGGCCGTCTCCAGGAAGAGGCCGTCGGTGGTCTTGATCACGTTGGCCTTGGTCACGATCGTGACGTAGTCGATGCCTTTCTTCTTGGCGTATTCGAAGGCCATGCGGATGATCCGCTCCGCCCCGGGCCGGGTGATGACCTTGAAGTCGAAGGCCAGGTCAGGAGTGGGCATGATTCCCCGGCTTCCCAGCATGTAGGCCCCCTCGGTGTTTTCACGGAAGAAGGTCCAGTCGATCCCCTCCTCGGGGATGGAGACGGGCCGGACGTTGGCGAACAGGTCCAGCTCCCGGCGCATGGCCACGTTGGCGCTCTCGATGTTGGGCCAGGGGCCGCCCTTCTCGGGGGTGGTGGTGGGGGCCTTGAGGATCACGTGGCAGGCCTTGAGTTCCTCCAGGACGTCGTCGGGGATGGCCTTGCCCACCTTGGCCCGGTTCTCGATGGTGAGCCCCTCGATGGGCTTGAAGGTGATCTTCCCGTTCTTCACCTCCTCGGCGAGCAGGTATTCCAGGACCCGCTGGGTCTCCTGGGAGATGATCGGGCCGATCCCGTCGCCCCAGCACACGCCTACTTTGATGGGGTGGAGTTTGCTGTAGTCCGTCCACTCCTCGCCCGCCTTCAGGCGTTCCACCCTCTCGAGTTGCTCCTTGACGATCTGCGCGAAGTGCGCCCCTGCCTTGTCCAGGATCTCCTGGGTCATGATTCATTCCTCCTGCAAGAAAACGACGGGATAGCCCCCGGGGGGGAGGCGGATTGTAGCACCCGCTCCCGGGAGGGGCACCAAGGGAAGACAAGCTTTAAATGGGTGGAGGGAGCCGGAGTTTCCCTCTCTATGGTTGGCAGCGGCCCCCTTGCCCGGCATCCTGGGGCCCGTGGCGGACGAGACTCCAAGAGGGGAGAGGCCCCGGGCCGGCTCCCGGGCCCCGCGGGCGGCGGCCTGGGCCGGTCCCCTCCTGCTCGCCCTCCTGGTCTTCCTCCTGGGGGCGCCCGCCCTCTCCCCGGGGAAGACCTGGTATTCCGCCGACGGCCCCCTGGCCTTCCAACCCTGGAAGGGGGCCCTCCAGCCCAAGGGCCGCCACCCCCGCAATCCCGATCTGGGCGACCAGGACTTCCTCTACTACCCCTTCCTCCGGTTCATGGGGCGGGAGCTGAAGGAGCGGGGTGCCCTCCCCCTTTGGAATCCCCACCTCTACGGCGGCGTGCCCCTGGCGGGAAACGCCCAGTTCCCCCTCCTCTACCCGGTCCACGGCCTCCTCTGGCTCTCCCAGGCGGGAAAGAAAGGCTTCGACCCGGCCGCCTTCGACAAGGCCTTCACCTGGCACGCCCTCTTGAGACTGCTCCTTTGCGCCCTGGGCGGGTGGTTCTGGCTGAGGAGGCTCTGGGGGCCCGGGCCCCCAGAGCCTCCTCAGCCAGAACCACCCGCCCAGGGCGCAAAGGAGCAGTCTCAAGAGGGCGTGCCAGGTGAAGGCCTTGTCGAAGGCGGCCGGGTCGAAGCCTTTCTTTCCCGCCTGGGAGAGCCAGAGGAGGCCGTGGACCGGGTAGAGGAGGGGGAACTGGGCGTTTCCCGCCAGGGGCACGCCGCCGTAGAGGTGGGGATTCCAAAGGGGGAGGGCACCCCGCTCCTTCAGCTCCCGCCCCATGAACCGGAGGAAGGGGTAGTAGAGGAAGTCCTGGTCGCCCAGATCGGGATTGCGGGGGTGGCGGCCCTTGGGCTGGAGGGCCCCCTTCCAGGGTTGGAAGGCCAGGGGGCCGTCGGCGGAATACCAGGTCTTCCCCGGGGAGAGGGCGGGCGCCCCCAGGAGGAAGACCAGGAGGGCGAGCAGGAGGGGACCGGCCCAGGCCGCCGCCCGCGGGGCCCGGGAGCCGGCCCGGGGCCTCTCCCCTCTTGGAGTCTCGTCCGCCACGGGCCCCAGGATGCCGGGCAAGGGGGCCGCTGCCAACCATAGAGAGGGAAACTCCGGCTCCCTCCACCCATTTAAAGCTTGTCTTCCCTTGGTGCCCCTCCCGGGAGCGGGTGCTACAATCCGCCTCCCCCCCGGGGGCTATCCCGTCGTTTTCTTGCAGGAGGAATGAATCATGACCCAGGAGATCCTGGACAAGGCAGGGGCGCACTTCGCGCAGATCGTCAAGGAGCAACTCGAGAGGGTGGAACGCCTGAAGGCGGGCGAGGAGTGGACGGACTACAGCAAACTCCACCCCATCAAAGTAGGCGTGTGCTGGGGCGACGGGATCGGCCCGATCATCTCCCAGGAGACCCAGCGGGTCCTGGAATACCTGCTCGCCGAGGAGGTGAAGAACGGGAAGATCACCTTCAAGCCCATCGAGGGGCTCACCATCGAGAACCGGGCCAAGGTGGGCAAGGCCATCCCCGACGACGTCCTGGAGGAACTCAAGGCCTGCCACGTGATCCTCAAGGCCCCCACCACCACCCCCGAGAAGGGCGGCCCCTGGCCCAACATCGAGAGCGCCAACGTGGCCATGCGCCGGGAGCTGGACCTGTTCGCCAACGTCCGGCCCGTCTCCATCCCCGAGGAGGGGATCGACTGGACCTTCTTCCGTGAAAACACCGAGGGGGCCTACATGCTGGGAAGCCGGGGAATCATGCCCACTCCTGACCTGGCCTTCGACTTCAAGGTCATCACCCGGCCCGGGGCGGAGCGGATCATCCGCATGGCCTTCGAATACGCCAAGAAGAAAGGCATCGACTACGTCACGATCGTGACCAAGGCCAACGTGATCAAGACCACCGACGGCCTCTTCCTGGAGACGGCCGAGCAGGTGGCCAAGGACTACCCGGGGATCCGCTGGGAAGGCTGGTACATCGACATCATGACGGCCAAGCTCGTGGACCCGGCCCGGCGCACCCAGTTCAGGGTGATCGCCCTGCCCAACCTCTACGGCGACATCATCACCGACGAGGCGGCCCAGCTCCAGGGCGGGGTGGGCACGGCGGGAAGCGCCAACATCGGCAAGCGCTACGCCATGTTCGAGGCCATCCACGGCTCGGCGCCGCGCATGATCAAGGAGGGCCGGGGCAAATACGCCGACCCCTCCAGCCTCATCCGGGCGGCCGTCATGATGCTGGAGCACATCGGCTTCATGGAGAAGGCCAAAAAACTCCAGATGGGCCTGGACATCTGCACCCGCTTCGAGAAAAAACTGGTCATCACGGGCCGCGACAACGGCGCCACGGGACGGGAGTTCTGCGACTACCTGCTGGAGACGGTCAAGGACCCCGAACTGGAGGCCAGGTGGAACTCCTTCCAGTCCAAGTAAGACCCGCTTACGACTGAAGCCACGGGGCGGCCTCCCCGGCGGGGGACCGCCCCGTTTTCGTCTGTCTTTTTCCAAACCCAGGATCCACGACCCATGTCCATGACCCCACTCTTCCTCTTGAGCGTTTTCCTCCTTCTTCCCGCCCTGGGCGGCTCAGTCAAAGGGGAGGACCCTTTGCCCCTGGTCCCCAGGCCCCTCTCCCTCACCCGGGTCAAGGGAACCTTCCCGTGGAATCCGGAAACCAGGATTCTTTGCGCCGGCGACGAGAAGAAGGCCCGGGAGGGGGCCAGGGTCCTGGCCCGCCTCCTGGAAGGCCCCCTGGGAAAGAAGTTCCGCGTCTTCTCCGCCAAGGGAAGAGGCCCCCACGCCGGGGCCGTCCTCTTCACCACCCAGGGAGCCCCCGCCTCCCTGGGACCCGAGGGCTACATCCTGGAAATCCGGCCCGGCTGGATCCGCGTGAAGGCCCGGGGCGGGGCGGGATTCTTCTACGCCGTCCAGACGATCCGCCAGCTCCTTCCCCCGGCGGTGGAGAAGGGAACGCTCCTCGAGGACAAAAGCTTCACCCTTCCCTGCCTGACCATCCGGGACAAGCCGCGGTTCGCCTGGCGGGGGCTCCACCTGGACGTGGGCCGCCACTTCTTCACGGCCGACCAGGTCTGCCGCCTCCTGGACGAGATGGCCCTGCACAAGCTCAACACCTTCCACTGGCACCTCACCGAGGACCAGGGCTGGCGGATCGAGATCAAGAAGTATCCCAAGCTCACCGAGATCGGATCCAGGCGGGCCGAGACCCCCCTCCCTTCCAACCGCCACAAAGGGGACGGGAAGCCCTACGGCGGATACTACACCCAGGACGAGGTCCGAAGCGTCGTGGCCTACGCCGCCAAACTCCACATCCGGGTCCTTCCCGAGATCGAGATGCCCGGCCACTGCCAGGCGGCGCTCGCGGCCTACCCGGAACTCTCCTGCACGGGCGGGCCTTTCCAGGTGGCGACCCGCTGGGGGATCCACAAGGACGTCTACTGCGCCGGCAAGGAAAAGACCTTCCAGTTCCTCCAGGGCGTCATCGACGAGGTGGTGAAGCTCTTCCCCTTCGAATACATCCACATCGGCGGGGACGAGTGCCCCAAGGACCGGTGGAAGCACTGCCCCCTCTGCCAGGCCCGGATCAAGAAGCTGGGCCTCAAGGACGAACACGAGCTCCAGAGCTGGTTCATCACCAGGATGGAGAAATACATCAACTCCAAGGGGAAGAAGATCATCGGCTGGGACGAGATCCTGGAGGGAGGGCTGGCGCCCAACGCGGCGGTCATGAGCTGGCGGGGGATCAAGGGCGGGATCGCGGCGGCGAAGGCGGCCCACTACGTGGTCATGTCCCCAACTTCCCATTGCTACTTCGACTACTACCAGTCCAAGGACAGGGCCCACGAGCCCCCGGCCATCGGGGGCTTCCTCCCCCTGGAGAAGGTCTATTCCTACGAACCCGTGCCCAAGGCCCTCGGCCCGAAGAAGGCCAGGTTCATCATGGGCCTCCAGGGGAACATCTGGACCGAATACATCCCCACCTTCAGCCAGGTGGAATACATGGCCTGGCCGAGAGGTTGCGCCCTGGCGGAAGTGGGCTGGAGCCCCAAGGAAGGCAAAAACCTGAAGAATTTCAAGGCCCGCCTGAAAAAGCACATCCAAAGACTCTCCCTGATGAAGGTCCATTTCCGGCCCCTGGACAAACCGTAGGGGACGCCCGAGGGACGGCGCAACGCGCCGTCCCGACGGTCGTCCCGCG
>CAYQBW010000125.1:0-7350 GCA_964415725.1 uncultured Planctomycetia bacterium | reverse complement strand
ACCCTCTTCTTCAAGGAAGCCCAGGCCAGGGGGGCGCCCCCCCTGGCCTGGGCTTCCTTGAAGAAGAGGGTCGGGTCCTTTCCCGGGTCCAGGGCCTTCTGGATCTCCCGCCACCTCTCGGCAAGGAGGTGGCGGAAGTCCTGCCAGGGAAGGGGGGCCCCGGCCGCCGCGCCAAGGGCCAGGAGCCAGTCCTCGGGCTGGCGGGCCCGGCCGGGGGGGCGGCTCACCGGCTGGGAGAGGCCGATCCAGTCCTCCCGGGCCTGGGCGTCTCCCCAGGATTCCAGGAAATGGGCCGCCGGAAGGAGGGCGTCGGCGAGAGGGCTCGTCTCGTCGGGGACCTCCGCGACCTGGACCAGGGTGTGTATGCGCTGGAGGGATTCGGCCGCGCCTTTCCCGGGGAGTTCGTAAACCGGGTTTCTTCCCACCAGGACCAGGGCTTCCCACTTCCCTCCACGGGCCTCTTCCAGGAGGGCATGGAGATCTTCGTGGGAGGCGGGGGTGGGAAGCACCGCGGGATCCGCGGGCTGCAAGAACCGGCCCGTGGCGCCCAGGAGGTGATTCAGGGCCAGGACGGCGGCGGCCTGGAAAGAGGCGTCCCGGCCGGCCCCGTTCAGGCCCGCCGGAAGGGCCAGGGGCGCCTGGGCCCGGGCCAGGGCCCGGGCGAGGGAGTCCAGGACCTTGGGAGAGCACCCGGCGCGCCGGGCGGTCTCCTCGAGGGGGTAAGGCCTGGTCCATTTCTCGAGAGTCTTCCTTTCCCCTCCTCCGAGAACCCCGCCTCCAAGTGCCAGGATCCGGCCGGCCAGGGCGAGGGCGACGGGTCCTTCCAAACCTGGACGGATGGAGATCCACCGATCCGCCTGGGCGCCCGAGAGGTCCCTTCTGGAGGAGATCCAGAAGAAAGGGGCCGGGGCCTTTCCCTTCTGGAAGGAATGGACCGAGGTAAATTGGCGGGCCATCTCGACAGGGGAGACCCAGGTCTCCAGGAACTCCGCTCCGAAACCGAGCAGAAAGTCGGCTCCCCCAATCTCCACCCTTGGGAGCCCCTCCTTTCCGAAGAGGTGTTTCCATGCCCGGGCCAGGGGCAGGGGAGCCAGGGGCTCGAAGGGAAGCCAGCGGGCTCCCATCCTTTGGGCCCACTCCTCGTAGAGGCGGGCCGAGGAGCCCGAAACCCAGGGTGTCGCCAGGATCAGAGAACTCTTTTCCCGGGCCGCCTTCAGCCTGGGACCCAGGAAGGAGAGGGCCTCCACCGGGTCCACGGGGCGCTTGGACGCGCCCCTTCCAAGCAAGGGGGAGGTGATCCGCTCCGGGTGGTAGAGGGCCTGGAGGGTGGATTGTCCCCTGGCGCAAGTGGCCCCCGCGCTTACCGGGCAGGCAGGGTTCCCTTCGATCTTGATGGGGCGGCCCTCGCGGAGCTTGACGTGGATTCCGCACCGGGCGGGGCAGTCGGCGCAGAAGGTCGCCATCCAGGAAGCCTTTCCCGGGACGATCTCTTCGGGGGGCGTCAAGTAGGCGTAGAGTCTTTCCATGGGCGCGTCGTTGCACCCGGGAAGGAGACAGGTTCCCGCCCCCACGCCGAACACCTTGAGAAACGAGCGCCGGTCCAGCCTGCTTGGCACGTCGAGCAGCCTCCCTGGGAAAAACCCTGCTTGAATACTGGAAGAAGAGACGACTGGAGCTTGAAAGAGGCAAATCCAAGGGGGAACTTAGGGGAAAGAAAGGGGAGAAAAAACGCGAAATTATTTTATAAATATTTTATAAATAACTCAGGCGGACCCGGTTTCCCGGGGGCGGAGACACGGGAGAACCGGGCTGAGTTGAAATCCCCGTTGCCGAACCCCTAAAATTATCTTAAAAGGCGCCGCTCCATGATCCACACCGGGAGGCTTCATGAAGGACGTTAGGAAACTCTTTCGGCCTCTGGGGACCTTGGCCGTTCTCCTCGGCATGGTCCTGGCCATCGCCTGGTTTGCCGGAGTGTTCCGGAAAAAACTTCCCCCGGGAAAGGTGGCCTTCGCCGGGGAAAAGGCGGGGAAGGCCAAGCTTTTCGTGGTGAAACCTGTAACGGTTCCGGTCTACGAGACGGCCGTGGGCTCGGTGCGTGCTCTCCACGAGACGGCCGTGGGCTCCAGGCTCCTGGCCCGGGTGGTCAAGGTCTACGTGGACGCCGGGATGCGGGTGAAGAAGGGGCAGATCCTGGTGGAGCTGGACGACCAGGACATCAAGGCCAAGGTGGCCCAGGCCGAGCAGGCCGTGAAGGCCGCCGAGGCCCAGGCGGCCCAGGCCAAGCTGGAAGTGGAACGGAGCCGGGAGCTCCACGAGAAGAAGCTCATCTCCGACAACGACTGGGACCGGATCAATCACGCCTACCAGGCCGCGGAAGCCAACCTGGAGCGGGCCAAGCACGCCCTCCAGGAGGCCCGGACCATGCTTTCCTACGCCAAGGTCCGGGCTCCTCTTTCGGGGGTGGTGGTGGACAAGCAGGTGGACGTGGGGGACATGGTCACCCCCGGGCAGGTTCTGGTCACCCTCTACGATCCTTCCAGGATGCAGCTCTGGGCGGAGGTGCGGGAATCCCTCGCCATGGGGCTGAGGCCGGGGGACAAGGTGAAAGTCAAAATCGCCGTAGTGGAGGGCCTCTGCGAGGGCGTGGTCCAGGAAGTTGTCCCCGCCTCCGAGGTGGCGAGCCGCACCTTCCTGGTCAAGGTTTCGGGTCCTTGTCCCCCGGGCGTATACAAGGGTATGTACGGGAAGATCTACCTCCCCATGGGGGAGAAGGAGGAGATCCAGATTCCTCTCTCGGCTGTGGGAAGGGTGGGGCAGCTCACGCTGGTCAAAGTGGTGGACGAGAAAGGGGAGATCCACCGGAGGTTCGTCCGCCTCGGGCCTGAAGTGGAGGGCGGGGAAAAAGTGGTGGTTCTCTCGGGGCTGGAGCCGGGAGAGAAGATCCTGGAGGAGTTCGGCAGGGGCGCCACGGGAACAGGGGACTGAGGGAGGGACCCATGGAGCAGGAGAAGAACCCCGCCGCGGCCGGTCCGGAGCCCGTGAAAGGCGGCCTGGTCGCCCGGATCGTCGAGGTCTTCCTCAAGGGGAATTTTTCACCCCTCCTGATCATCATCGCCCTTCTGGCCGGGACCATCGCGGTGCTGGTGACTCCCAGGGAGGAGGAGCCCCAGATCGTCGTTCCCCTGGCCAACGTCTTCGTCCGGGCGCCCGGGGCCTCGGCACACGAAGTGGAGCGTCTCGTCTCCACCAAGCTGGAGAAGCTCCTCTACCAGATCGACGGGGTGGAATACGTCTACTCCATGAGCCGGCCCGGGATGGCCATCGTGACGGTCCGTTATTACGTGGGAGAGGATCGGACCGCCTCGCTGGTCAAGCTCTACAACAAGATCTCCATGCACATGGACGAGATCCCACCCATCGTAAAAGGGTGGGTGGTCAAGCCCGTGGAGATCGACGACGTCCCCATCGTGAACATCACCTTCGCTTCCGACAAGCTCGCGGACTTCGAGCTGCGCCGGATCGCCGAGGAGGTGGAGATCCGCCTCCAGTCGGTGAAGAACACCGGCCGGACCTACATCGTGGGCGGGGCGCCCCTGCAGGTTAAGGTGCTCCTTGACATCGAGAGTCTCGTCTCCCGTGGGATCTCCATCGCCCAGGTGATCCAGGCCATCCAGGCGGCGGACATGAAGTTCCAGGCAGGGGCCTTCACCGAGGACAACAGGGAGGCCCTCCTGGAAGCGGGTTCCTTCCTCAAGACTCCCTCGGACGTGGAGGAGCTGATCGTGGGGCTCCACAAGGGGAGCCCCGTGTACCTGAGAGACGTGGCGCGGGTGGAGGAAGCCCCGGCCGACGTGGAAAACTACTGCACTTTCGGCCTGGGTCCTTCCGCGGAGAGGAGGTTCCCCGTGCCTCCCGGCCTGGAGGGGGCCAGGCGGAAGAACTACACCGCCGTTACCCTGGCGGTGGCCAAGAAGAAGGGCACCAACGCCGTCTGGGTGAGCGAGGCCATCCAGAAAAGGCTGGAAAAGATCAAGGAGGAGGTGATTCCGGAGGGGGTCTACACCTGGATCACCCGTGATTACGGGGAGACGGCCAACGACAAGGTCAACGACCTTCTCGAGGGGCTCGCCCTGGCCATTCTGATCGTAATCGCCATGATCGCCCTGATCATGGGGTGGCATGCGGGCATGGTGGTCGCCGCGGCGGTGCCGATCACTTTCGCCCTGACCCTTCTCATCAATTACCTGTGCGGTTATACGATCAACAGGGTTACCCTTTTCGCCCTGACTCTTTCCCTGGGACTCGTGGTGGACGACCCCATCGTGGGCGTGGAGAACATCTACCGCCACATGAAGATGGGGATAAGGAAACCTGTGGACGCCGTGTTGTACGCCATGGGGGAAGTCCTCCCACCCATCATCCTCGCCACCTTGGCCGTGATGGTCAGTTTCCTCCCCCTCTTTTTCATCACCGGGATGATGGGACCCTACATGGCGCCCATGGCGCTCAACGTCCCCTTGGCCATGCTCATGTCCATGCTCGTGGCCTTCACGGTCACGCCCTGGTTGAGCTACCACGTCCTCAACGGCCGGATCAAGGACGTGGGCAGGCCCGAGGACAGGGACATCACCTTGAGCCGGACCTACAAGATCTACTCCAGGATCGTGTCTCCCTTCGTGCGCAGGCCCCTTTGGGCGTGGGGGCTGATCTTCGTCCTCCTGGTTCTCCTTGTCCTCTCTTCCTCTCTCGCCCTCTTCCGGTTCGTTCCCTTGAAGATGCTCCCCTTCGACAACAAGAACGAGTTTCAGCTCGTCATCGACATGCCCGAGGGAACGTCCCTGGAGACCACCCAGGCCGTTTGCGAGGAACTCACCGATTACTTGAGGACCGTTCCCGAGGTGACGGATTTCACCACTTTCTGCGGGACCGCCTCGCCCATGGACTTCAACGGCATGGTCCGCTTCTACTACCTGCGAAAGGGATCAAACGTCGCGGATATCCGGGTAAACCTGATCCACAAGAAACAAAGGGTCCAGCAGTCCCACTCCATCTCCCTCAGGATCAGGCGGGACATCAAGAAGATCCAGGACAAGTGGCCCGGGGCGAGCATCAAGATCGTGGAGGTTCCGCCGGGTCCCCCCGTTCTTTCCACCATCACCGTGGAGGTATACGGGGGCCCCTTCACCAGGTATGCCGACCAGATCCGGGGGGCGAAGATCATCGAGAAGCGGTTGAGAGAAGAGCGGGGCGTTGTGGACGTGGACGACTTCGTGGAAGCCCCCCAGGAAAAAGTGGTCTTCGTCCCGGACAAGGAGAAGGCCGCCCTCTCGGGGGTCTCCGACGAGGCCATCGCCCGGACGGTGGCCGCCGCATTCGGCGGGGTGCGGGCCGACATCCTGCACCGGCCCGGAGAGGTGGAGCCCATGGCCATCCAGGTGCAACTCCCCCTGGCGGACAAGTCCAGGGAGGAGGAATTGGCCTCGGTCTACGTCCCATCCCGCCTGGGCGTGATGGTTCCCCTCCTGGAGCTGGGCAGGGTGGAGAAAAGACTCGAGGACAAGACCATCTACCACAAGAACCTGAAGCGGGTGGTCTACGTCGTCGCGGAGATGGCGGGCCGGGCCCCGGGGGAGGCCATCCTGGACTGCCAGGCCGACATAGGGACCAGGGTGAAACTCCCGCCCGGCGTCTCCTTGGAGTGGGCCGGCGAAGGGGAGTGGAAGATCACACTCGACGTGTTCCGGGACCTCGGAATCGCTTTCGCCATCGCCCTTCTAGGAATCTACGTCATCCTCGTGGGACAGACCAAGTCCTATTTCATGCCTCTTGTTCTCATGATCTCCATCCCCTTGACCATCATCGGGATCATGCCGGGATTCTGGTTCCTCAACGTTTTCGGCACCCATCCTGTCGGTGGATATCCCGATCCGATCTTCTTCACCGCCACGGCCATGATCGGGATGATCGGGCTGGCGGGGATTGCAGTCAGGAACGCCATCCTTCTCATCGATTTCATCCAGGAGGCCCTGGCCAGGGGCGAGCCCTTCAGGGAGGCCCTCCTCAAAAGCGGCGCCGTCCGCTTCAGGCCCATTCTTCTCACGGCGGGGACGGCTATCCTGGCGGCTGTTCCCATCACCCTGGACCCGATCTTCTCGGGCCTGGCCTGGGCCTTCATCTTCGGCCTCTTCGTCTCTTCGGCGTTCACCCTTCTCGTGGTTCCCGTGACGTATTTCATGGTCTCGGGAGGGTTCAGGCGGAAAGGGTCCTGATCGGGCCCCAAGGGACTTCCACCATGCCCTCCGGGAGGGGGGTAGGCCTTTCTTTTCCTGGAATGCTATGATCCCTTTCCAGGAGGATGCATGAGAAACTATGGGAAGTGACGCTTTTGGATCCAAGGGGACGGGTCCCAGGGAGAAAGAAGGGGCCCGGCCGGAAACCAGGCTCGGGACCCCCTGGAACGTGGTGGTCCACGACGATCCCGTGACGCTCATGGTCTACGTGACCCGGGTCTTCATGACCATCTTCGGGTATTCCCCCTCCCGGGCCTACCGGCTCATGATGGAGGTCCACACCAAGGGGAGATCGGTGGTCTGGACCGGTCCCAGGGAGAGGGCCGAGGTCTACCTGTCCAAGCTCCACGCCTACCACCTGCTGGCCACCCTGGAGAGGGCCGGGGAATGAACGGCATGGTGATCCGCCGGGAACCGGGAGGCGACCTCCGGTTGGAGAGGATCCCGGCCTTCCTGGCGGCCCTTCTCCTGGAGATTCCCCGGCTCCTCTCGCACCTGGATCCCCGGGCCGAAAAGAGGCTCTTTCCCCGGGCCTTCGAGGAGGAGGAAGAGGAGGAACAGTGGCGCCGGCTTGCCGGTCCCGACCTGGCCCATCTCTTCCAGGACCGGGTCCAGGTGATCCGGGGGGACCTGGAGGGCTTGGTCCCCGATGGGGGCGGGATGTTCAGCGCCGGGGAGGAGACGTTCCAGTTGGAAATCTCCGCGGGCCACCAGGCGGCCTGGCTTTCCGGTCTCAACGCGGCCAGGCTCGCCCTCTACGAGACGGAGGGCTTCTCCCCTGAAGACATGCGCAAGGATCCGGAAGAGATGGAGGAGCCCGGCAAGGCCCTGGCCCTCTTCCAGATCCACGTCATGGCGGTCTTCCAGGAGATTCTCCTGGAAGGACGCCTGCCTTGAACCGGGCTGAATCCCTCCCCTCCTCCCCTGCCTTCACCTTCCTTTCCCCCTTTTCCGATAGAAGAGGAAAGCGGAAGGGAAGGGTCCCGGTGTCTTCTCTTTTTACAAGGAGGGACGGGAGGTGCGCGGATGAACGGAGGACGGACCAAGCGGGGGAGGA
>CAYQBW010000124.1:0-7408 GCA_964415725.1 uncultured Planctomycetia bacterium | reverse complement strand
CGCCCTCCCGCGGCGGGAGGGAGGGGGCGTGCCTTTTTCGAACCACGGGATTTCATGGAGCGTGGCGACGGCGGGCACGGGGGAGCGCAGGGGAAAGCCCGTGACGGGAGAGAGGAAGACATCGATCCCTTCCTCCGGCAAGGCCTGGGGAAGAGCCCATTCCCGCCAGAGAAAGAGGGGAAGGCGGGAAGGAACGGGTCGGGGCCGGATCCCCTCGGGAAGGCCCGGGACCGGTTTCCGGGAGAAGGCCGTCACCTCCACCCCGGGAAGGAGGACCAGACCGTCCAACCAGAGGCGCAGGGCCCTCTCCACCCCCGTGGGCCGGGGTCGGGCCAGGATCTCCACCTCGATTCCGAGGTTCACGCCCATAAGGCCGCCGAGCTTGAGCCGATGAGAGGAAAAGGAGAATTCTTCATTTATTGGAACTTTTGCGCCGTGTAGGCGGCGGCACGCCGGACGTATTTGTCCCTGGCGCCCCGGGCGGCGCGTTCCAGGGCGGCCCGGGCGGGGCGGGCGGCGGGTCCCAGGCATTCCAGGGAGTCCGCCGCGTGGAGGGCCACCCTGGGGTTTGGGGAGAAAAGCTCCTTTTCCAGGACCGGGAGGCCCTTGGAGGCCCGGCCCAGGGCGCAAAGGGCCTCGGCGGCGGTGACCCGCACGTCTCCCGCCGGGTCGCGGAGCAGGCCTTCCAGGGCGGGCGCCGCGGCGGAGGCGGCTTCGCCGAGGACCAGGACTCCCGTGGCGCCCCAATAACGGAGCAAAGGGTTGGGGGACCGGAGCATGGCCAGGATCTCCGGGAGCCGGGCCGGGTTTCTCTCGGTGGAGATCCAGGCGGCGCCAAGGACCTTCTCCATGGGGAAGGTCCGGTCGTGGGTGACGTCGTAGGGGGTCTTTTTCCGCGCCCATTCCAGCATCAGGCCCTCCGGGATCAACCCGGTATCACGCGTGCTGAGCATCCACTCCCTGCAGGCACGCCGCATCCGGAGGAGGGTGTCCCTGTGGGCGGGATTTCCGGCCAGGTTTTTCACTTCCCAGGGGTCGTTCCACGTGTCGTAGAGTTCCTCCGGCGGCTTGGGGCCCCAGAAGGCGGACTGGATGGGGTCGCACCGGCCCGCCTTCCACTCTCTCTCCCAGGAGCGCATGGAAGGAGCCCGCCACAGGTAGTCGATGTGCTGGCCGTAGATTCGGTGAGGCATGAAATTCCTGCGGTAACGATAACGCCCGTCCCGGACGGTGCGGACCATGTCGTAGCGCTCGTCCATCCTTCCCCGGAAGGAGAAGGCGTATTCTCTCGGCGGGGCCGCATGCCTCCCCAGGAAGGCCTTTCCCTGCATGTGAGAAGGGATGGGGACCCCGGCCAGGCTGAGGACGGTGGGAGCCAGGTCGGCGAAGCTCACGATCCGCTTCAGCCTGGTTCCCGGCGGGCCGGGAGCGAGGCCGCGGAACTTGGGGGGGAACCGGAGGATCATGGGAACGTGCAGGCCCGAGCCGTAGCAGAAGCGCTTGCTTCTCGGCAGGACTCCGCCGTGGTCGGAGTAGTAGAAGACGATGGTCTCCCCGGCCAGCTCCTCCCGCTGGAGCTCGGCCAGGATCCGCCCGGCCCGGCGGTCCATCTCCTCCACCTTGTCGTAATACTGGGCCCAGTCGTGGCGCATCTCCGGGGTGTCGGGCTGGTAGGGGGGGAGGCGGAACTTCGCCGGGTCGTGGCGGAGATGTTTTTCCGGGCGGTGAATGCGGCTCTCGTGGCTTGTGGCGATGTTGAAGACGGCGAAGAAGGGCTTTCCGGGGGGGCGGTTCCTGTAGTGGGCCTTCCGCCCGGATTCGTCCCAGACCCCGGGAGGCTCGGGCATGTTGTAATCCTTCTTGGCGCAGTTGGTGCAATAATACCCGGCCTGACGCAAGATCTTGGGGAAGAAGGGAACCCAGGGAGGGACGGGTTCCTTGCTCCGCATATGCTGGGTTCCGAGGGATGTGGGATACATCCCCGAGATGATGGTGCACCGCGCCGGGGCGCAGACGGGAGCTGTGGCGAAGGCGTTCTCGTAGAGGACGCCTTCGGCGGCAAGCCGGTCCAGGTTGGGGGTCGTGGCCAGGGGGTCGCCGTAGCAGCCCAGGAAGGGGCCGTTGTCCTCGGAGGTGATCCATAGGATGTTGGGTCTTTCCCCGGGCGGGGTCTTTCCCGGGGCGGCGCAGGAAGCCAGCGCCGCGGCGGAGGCCGATCCAAGGAGGGAAAGGAAGTCTCGGCGCGGGAACCGGGGGGGATTCATGGGCTCGCTCCAGGGCTTTTTCAACCAGTCTCCTTCCCCCCGGGGGCGGGGGACAAGGGAATCCTTGCAATTCTTTTTCCAGGGCCGGATTCTCTTCTGGTCCCGGTTTCCATCCAGGAGGTTTCGATTATGTTGACTTCCCGCGAGAGGGTGGAGGTTGCCCTGGCCCACAAGGAGCCCGACAGGCTTCCCCTCGACCTTGGGGCCACTCCCGTCACGGGGATGCACGTGAACGTGGTCTACGCCCTCAGGCAGGCCTTGAAACTCGACCCTCCGGGAACGCCCGTAAAGGTCTGGGATCCCTACCAGATGCTGGGCGTGACCGACCTGGACCTGCTGGACGCCTTGGGCGCCGACGTGGTGGGGGTCCATTCCACCAGGACCATGTTCGGTTTCCGCAACGAGGGCTGGAAGCCCTGGACTACCTTCCAGGGGACCCCTGTCCTGGTCCCGGAAGGGTTCAACACGGAGCCGGAACCGGACGGGGACCTGCTCCAGTATCCCGAGGGCGACAAGTCCGTTCCCCCCAGCGGGAGGATGCCCAAGGGGGGGGTCTATTTCGACGCCATCGTCCGCCAGCCTCCCATCGACGAGGAAAACCTCTCGGTGGAGGACAACCTGGAGGAATTCGGCCCCCTGGAGGAGTCGGAGCTGGAGCATTTCCGCTCCGAGGTGAACAGGCTTTACGAGGAGACGGACAAGGCGATCATGCTCGTGGCGCCGGGGACGGGTTTCGGGGACATCGCCCTGGTCCCGGCCCCCTGGCTCAAACACCCCAAGGGGATCCGGGATATCGCCGAGTGGTACATGAGCATCAAGGCCCGGCCCGAGTTCCTCAAGGAACTCTTTACCCGCCAGTGCGGAATCGCCCTGGAAAACCTGGAGAGGCTCCACGAGGCGGTGGGGGACAAGGTGACGGCCGTGATGCTCACGGGCACGGACTTCGGGACCCAGCGGGGCCCGTTTCTCTCTGTGGAGACTTACAAGGAACTCTTCCAGCCCTTCCACAAGAGGCTCAACGACTGGGTCCACGACCACACCACGTGGAAGACCTTCATCCATTCCTGCGGCGGGGTGCGGCCCTTGATCCCGCATTTCATCGAGGCCGGCTTCGACATCCTCAACCCCGTACAGTGCTCGGCCCGGGGCATGGATCCCCGGGAATTGAAGGCACAGTTCGGCGAGGCGATCGTCTTCTGGGGGGGAGGGGTGGACACCCAGAAGACCTTGCCTTTCGGAACCCCCGAAGATGTGGAGAGGGAGGTGGAAGAGCGCGTCCGGATCTTCGGCCCCGGGGGGGGATTCGTCTTCAACACCATCCACAACGTCCAGCCCGGCTCTCCCGTGGAGAACGTCCTGGCCCTCTACGAGACGGTGCGCCGGGTCGGGGTCTACCCGATCGGGAAGAGTTGAGGGGAGGGGGTTCAGGGAGAGGAGAGCCGTACCCGATCCAGGAAGGGTGGAGCCACGCTTTGAACCCCCTGGCGGAGGGGAGCCCTTGGCACGAGTGAAGGAGAAAGGCGACGGCGCCGGGAGGCCCAGGAAGATCCTTCCTCTCTGGAAGGTCTTTCCCTTGTTGCGCGGGCTGGCCATCCTGGCCGTGGTTCTGACCCATGCCATCGTCTCCTACCAGGGGCAAGTCTTCCAGGTGGCCGGAGGAATCCAGGGTGGGAAACCGTGGCTGGGGGTTTTTTTCCTTCCCATGCCGTTCTGGAGCTTCCTCCACGAATGGAGCTCCTTCGCGGTTCCCCTCTTTCTCTTTCTCTCGGGCCATTACCTGGCTCTGTCCCCCCACGGGGGGAAAGCAGTGTGGGGGCGGGTGAAGAAACTCCTGCTTCCCTACCTTTTCTGGTCTTTTCTTGCCTGGGGGCTCTCCTGGAAGAAAGGCGCCGGCTGGGGAGTCCTTCACTTCCTGCATCTCCTTCTCGAAGGCGACGCCGTCGCCCCCTTCTGGTTCATCATTCTGCTCCTGCAGTATTACATCCTGGCCCCCTGGATCGTGGCCCTCGTCCGCAGGCGTCCCGCCTCCACCCTGGCCGCGGCCGCCTTCCTTCAATTCGCCGTCACGGGCTGGAACTATTACCAGGCCCTCGCCAGGGGAGAGGCCGGCTACTCCCTCTGCTTTTTTCCTTCCCTGGCCTTCTACGTGGTCCTGGGGATCTGGGCCGGCCTATACCCGGACCGCCTCAAGGCCGTCCTGGGCCGGTTCAAGCTCCCCCTGGCCGGCGCTCTCCTGGTCTTCTCCGGAATCCTCATGGTGGGCGAGACGGCCTTTATCGTAAACCGCATGAGGGGGGGAGGGGCCATGAGGGCCATGTTGTTCGGCTATTCCCATTGGAAAGTTTTCTGCTTTCCCTTCTCGGTCCTGGCGGTCTTCTTCCTCCTGGACTGGGGCAGGAGGAGAGGGTTCAAGGCCTCCTGGCTCAGGTCGGCCGGCAAGAACGCTTTCACCATCTACCTGGCCCACTGGTTCTTTCTCCAGGGCCTGGACTTTCTCTACTGGCACGGCCTTGGGGCGCTCCGCGGAACGGCGGCCGTGATCGTCCTGGATTTCCTGGTAGGGGTATGGGGACCCCTTTGGATGGCGTCCTTGGTCCGCGCGCGGTTGCCCTGGGCCGGGAATTTCCTGCTCGGGGATTGACATGAAAAGGGGGCGCCTCCTCGGGGGCGCCCCCTCTCAATCAGCCAAACCGGGTCCTACGGATCAGGACTCCTTGGTTCCCGTCTCCACGGGATCCTTCTTTTCGGCTTTCCGGAACTTGATGGTCCCGTCCTCCACGTAGGCTTCGATGACCTCGCCTTCCTTGAAGGTGCCCTTGAGGATCTCCTCGGCCAGGGGGTCTTCGATGTTCCGCTCGATGGCCCGCCTCAGCGGCCGGGCGCCGTATTCCATGTGGTGCCCGCGCTCGATGAGGAGCTCCACCGCCTCGTCGGTGAGGACCATGTCCACGCCCCTCTCGGCGAGCCTCTCCCTCACCTTTCTCATCTCGATGTGGATGATCTTGCTCAGGTCTTCCTTGGTGAGGCTGTTGAATACGATGATTTCGTCCACCCTGTTGAGGAACTCCGGCCGGAAGTGGCGCTCCACCTCCGACATGAGCATCTCCTTCATCTTCTCGTAGGTCTGCTCCTCCGTCTTCTGGACGAAACCGAGACCTCCGCTGGAGCGGATGAGGTTGGCGCCCACGTTGGAGGTCATGATGAGGATCACGTTCTTGAAGTCGATGTGCCTCCCGAAGGAGTCGGTGAGACGGCCTTCTTCCATGATCTGGAGGAGCATGTTGAAGACGTCGGAGTGGGCCTTCTCGATCTCGTCCAGGAGCACCACCGCGTAGGGCCTGCGCCGGATCTTCTCCGTGAGCTGGCCTCCTTCCTCGTAGCCCACATAGCCCGGGGGCGCGCCGACGAGCCGGGAGGCGTTGTGCTTCTCCATGTACTCGGACATGTCGATCTGGATGATCGCGTCCTCGTCGCCGAACATGAACTTGGCCAGGCACTTGCTGAGGTGGGTCTTTCCCACCCCCGAGGGGCCCAGGAAGATGAAGGAGCCCATGGGCCGCCTGGGGTCCTTGAGGCCCGACCGGGAACGGCGGACCGCCCGGGCGATGGCGTGGATGGCCCGGTCCTGGTGGACCACCTCCTTGCGGAGTTCCTCCTCCATCGAGAGGAGCCTCTCGGCCTCGCCCTTACTGATCCGGGTAAGCGGAATCCCCGTCATCTTGGAGACGGTCTCGGCGATGACCTCCACGTCCACCTCGCCGCCCATCTCCTTCTGGGCCTCCTTCTCCCGCCACTCCTTCTGGATGGCCTCTTTCTTCATCCGGAGCTGGTGGGCCTGGTCGCGCAGCGCCGCGGCGCGCTCGAAGTCCTGGTTGGCCACGGCCTCTTCTTTTTCTTTCTCCAGGCGGGCCACCTCCTCGTCCATCTCCTTCAGGTCGGGGGGAGGGGTCATGTTCTGGAGGCGCACCCGGGCCCCGGCCTCGTCCATGACGTCGATCGCCTTGTCCGGGAGGAACCGGCCGGTGATGTAGCGCATGGAGAGATCCACGGCCGCCTCGAGAGCTTCGTCGGTGTAGCGCACCCTGTGGTGGGCCTCGTACTTGTCCCGGAGCCCCTTGAGAATCTCCACCGCCTCCTCGCGGGAGGGGGGTTCCACCATGACCGTCTGGAAACGCCGCTCCAGGGCGCCGTCCTTTTCGATGTACTTGCGGTATTCGTCCATGGTGGTGGCGCCGATGCACTGCACCTCGCCCCGGGAGAGGGCGGGCTTGAGCACGTTGCTGGCGTCGATGGCGCCCTCGGCGCCGCCGGCCCCAACCAGGGTGTGCAACTCGTCGATGAAGAGGATTACGTCCTTGGACTTGCGGACTTCCGTCATGACGGCCTTGATGCGCTCCTCGAACTGGCCGCGATACTTGGTGCCGGCCACCATCATGGCCAGGTCGAGGACCACGATCCTCTTGTGGCGGAGAGTGTCGGGCACGTCTCCCTTGACGATGCCCTGGGCCAGGCCTTCCACGATGGCCGTCTTGCCCACGCCGGCCTCGCCGAGAAGGACCGGGTTGTTCTTGGTGCGCCGGGAGAGGATCTGGATCACCCGCTCGATCTCGGCGTGGCGGCCGATCACGGGGTCCAGCTTTCCTTCCCGGGCCAGCTCGGTCAGGTCCCGGCCGAAGGAGTCCAGGGCGGGGGTCTTGGACTTGCCGCCCCGGCCGGATGTCTCCGTTCCGCCCAGGGGGCCGCTCTCGTCCTCGTCGGAGGAAGGGTCGGCGCCCAGGAATTCCAGGACTTCCTCCCGCACGCTGTCCAGCTTGACGCCCAGGTTCATCAAGACCTGGGCGGCGATGCCCTCGTTCTCCCGGATGAGCCCGAGAAGGAGGTGTTCCGTGCCCACGTAGTTGTGGCCCAGGCTGGAGGCCTCTTCCATGGAGAGTTCCAGCACCTTCTTGGCCCTGGGGGTGAAAGGGAGCTGGCCCATGGTGGTGGTGGGCGGGCCTTGTTTGACCATGTTCTCCACCTCCTGGCGGATCTTGTCGAGATCCACGCCCAGGTTCCGGAGAACTGTGGCGGCCACGCCGCTTCCCTCCTGGACCAGGCCCAGGAGGATGTGTGCGGTGCCGATGTACTCGTGGTTGAACCTGGTG
>CAYQBW010000123.1:0-7430 GCA_964415725.1 uncultured Planctomycetia bacterium | reverse complement strand
GGATCCAGGGACCCGGGTTGCCTCGGCGGGGTATTCTGCTAAGAAGGAGGGTCGTGTCCCTCCTCTTCGGGTGTTCTGAAACGATACGGGGTGTGAAGCCATGAACTTGTTGAAGACGGCGGCTTGCGGGGCCTGGGGCCTGTTCCTCTTCGCCTTTCCCTCCCTCCTGGAAGGCCAGACCCCTCCCAACTTCGTGGTTCCCAGCGGGAATCCTCCCATCCGGAGGACCTCGGAGCCCTTCGGGAAGGGGCTTGCCAGGTACCAGCAGGTCCTCTCCGCCCAGGACATCAAGGTGGGGGCCGTGAACATCAAGCTCATCGGTTTTCGGCCCAACAAGTATTCCTCCTCCACGGCCCACAAGCTGGACCTGGAGATCAAGATGGGGAATTCGGCCAAGACGCCCGCCGTATTGAGCACCACCTTCGCCCAGAACGTGAGCGGCGTGCTGTCCACCGTGGTGAAGCGCAAGAAGATCAGCCTGCCCGCCCTTCCCGGGCCGGGAGGGTTCACGGTGAGATTCCCCTTCGACGCGCCTTACCAGTACAACGGAAAGTCCGATCTCCTCTACGAGATCCTGGTGTGGGGGAACGACATCGGGAACAAGCCCTTCTTCTACGACCTGGACCTGGCCTTTTCCCGGTACGTCTCCTACGTCGCCAATTACACGAGTCCCGTGGCGGCCACCGGGTTCCGCCAGGTGGGGCAGGGCCTGGTGACGTATTTCGAATACGGAAAAGCCACGTTCACCCCTTTCGGGACGGGATGCAAGGGAGAGAAGGGTTACGTCCCGGCCATCTCCAACGTGGGCCTTCCCAGGATCGGGCAGGCCTTCCAGGTGCACGTGATCAACCTCCCCGGGCTCAGGCACGCCTGGCTCTTCGCGGGGAAGTCCAAGACGGCCTGGGGAAAGCTTCCCCTTCCCTTCGATCTCGGGCCCCTGGGGCTCACGGGCTGCAGGCTCTACACCGACGTGGTCTTCATCTACCCGACCCAGACCCAGGGAGGGACGGGAAACAACGGATACGGGTATGTGACCCTCTCCATCCCCGCCTTTCCCGGGTTCGCGGGGACCAAGCTCTACTTCCAGTGGATGGTGGAAGCCCGCTCGGTCCCGCCCTGGAACGTGGCCTTCAGCAACGCCGCCGAGGCAAGGCTGGACATCTGATCCGGCTTCATTTCCGGGGCCGGCCGTCCTCGAAGGCCCGGGCCAGGATTTCCACCGGGTGGAAGACCTCCATGGGTTTTCCCTCCCTGGTGGCGAGGCCGTAGCGGATCTGGAGCATGCAACCCGGGTTCCCCGTGGCCACGGCGTCGGATTCGGTGGCCCGAATCTCCTCGACCTTCTTGTCCAGGAGGCGCTCGGAGATCCCGGGTTGAACGATGTTGTAGATTCCGGCGGCCCCGCAACAGCGTTCCGGGTCGGCCGATTCCACCAGTTCCACGCCGGGCACGCTTTCCAGGACCTTCCTGGGCTGTTTGCGGATTCCCTGGGCGTGGCAGAGGTGGCAGGGGTCGTCGTAGACCACCTTGAGGTCCACCCGGCCCGGGGGAGTCCGGAGGCCCAGCTCCACCAGGACTTCCGTGACGTCCCTGGCCTTGGAGGCGAAGGCCTTGGCCTCGGCCTCCAGGGAAGTTCCCGCGAAGAGGCGCCCGTATTCCTTGAGCATGGCCCCGCAGCCCGCGCTGTCGAAGACGATCCAGTCCACGTCCCGGGGAAAGGCCTCGAGGTTGAGCCGGGCCAGTTCCAGGGCCCTTTCCCTGGAGCCGGCGTGGAGACTCAACGCGCCGCAGCAGAATTGCCTCCGCGGGACGATCACCTCCACGCCGTGGAGGAGGAGGAGCCGGAGGGTGTCGTAGTGGACCCTTCCGAAGAGTTCGGTCATGACGCATCCCGTAAAGAGGGCGGCCCGCGCCCGGGGCTTCCCCTCGGGGAGGGAGCGCGGCGGCGGAAGGCGCCTCTCCTTTCTCGGCGGGATGGGGGGAAGGAGGGATTCCATTCGCTTCAACCCTCCGAAGAGGAAGAGCCTGGTCAGTTTTCTCAGCCCCGTTCTCTCCCAGAGGGCCAGGAGATCGAAGGCCAGGCGGAGAACCCTGGGACGGGTGAGAACCACGTCCAGGAGGAAGAGCTTCAGCCTGTCCTTTAGGCGGGGGGGCACCTGCCCGGCCACGGTTTCCCGGGCCCCTTCCAGGACCAGGTGGTATCCCACGCCCGAGGGGCAGACCGACTCGCAGGCCCGGCAGTCCAGGCAATGTTCCAGGGGTTCTTTGAGAACCGCCGAGGGGGCCGTCCTCCCCTCGGCCAGGGCCCGGGCCAGGTAGATCCTTCCCCTGGGGGAATCGGGCTCCACCTTGAAGAGCTGGTACGTGGGGCACTGGAGAAGGCAGAGCCCGCAGTGGACGCAGTCCAGGGACTGCTGGAACCAGGCCGGCAGGTCCCGGGTGGCGTCCCTTTTTTCCACCTCCGCCATCAGTCCAACCTCCCGGGCGAAAGGATCCCCGCCGGGTCGAGGGCCCTTTTCAAGGCCAGGGCCAGCTTTCTCTCCGGTCCCTCGGGCCGGGCCAGGGCCGCCTCGAGGCCCCTGGCCGTGGGGGGGCCTCCTTCGACCACGCAGAAGCCCCGGGAAGAGCCTGCCTTCTTGCGGAGACCCGGGTAGGACTCCCGGGGCACGGCAGCCTCGCCTCTGCCCGTGGCAAGGTCCACGAAGAACACGGAATCCCCCGGAAGGAGGGAGAGGAAATCCTCCAGGGCCGAGGGAGGGAGGGCGAAGCGCAGGAGGATCTCCCTTCCCTCTTCGAGGGCCTCCCAGGGGAGGACCTCGAAGGGAAGAAGCCCCGTCTCTTCGCGCTCGATCCATTCCCCCGGCCTTCCGGGGAGGCAGCAGGGGAGGCGGTTACGCCGGGCCAGAACATCCTCCTCTTCTCCGGAAAGGCGGATTCCGAGGGAGGTGGAGGAGGGGGATCCCCAGGCGCCCAGGGCGGCGGGTTCCAGTCCCAGTTCCACCAGGGCCTCTCCCATGGCCAGGTTGTCTTCCAGGGAGGCGCCGTTCTCCAGGACCCAGGTCTTGTCCATGGGGGGGATGGGGCGGAGCTTGTAGGTCACTTCCGTAAGCACCGCAAGGGTTCCCCTGCTTCCCACCAGCGGGCGGACCAGGTCGTATCCGGCCACGTTTTTCACCACCCTCCCCCCGGCGGAGAAGAGGGTGCCGTCGGAGAGGAGGGCCCGCACCCCCAGAACGTGGTCCCTCACTCTCCCGTCCCGGGCGCGGCTGGAGCCGGACCTTCCCAGGGCGGCCAGGCCCCCGGCCGTGGCCTTTTCTCCCATGGGGGGCTCCAGGGCCAGGCGCAACCCGTGCCTCCCGGCCCTCTCCCGGATCTCCTCCACGGGAAGGCCTGCCTGGGCGGAGATCACCAGGTCTTCCGGTTCTTCGTAGGTGACTTCCCGCATCCGGTCCAGGGCCAATACGATCTTCACCCCCTTCAACGCCGGCCCCCGGCCCAGGGCGTGGCCCCGCCCGGAGGGGACCAGGGGCCAGCCGGACTCGGATGCCTTCCTGAGAAGGGCCTCCGTCTCTTCCTCGGTGGCCGGGTGAACCACCGCTTCCGGTTCGAAGCCGTCCAGGTTGGCCCAGGGGCTTCCCGGGGCCGGGGTCTCCACGGCGTCGGGACCGAGCAGTTCCTCGAGCCGGGAGATCAAGGTTCCTCCAAGGGGATGAGCTTGCCCGGGTTGGCCAGGCCCGCCGGGTCGAAGACCGCCTTGACGCGCCTCATCACGCGCAGGCTTCCGGGGGGGAACATCTCCGGCATGAGGCTCAACTTCTCCAGCCCCACGCCGTGTTCGCCCGTGATCGTCCCTCCCAGCTCCAGGCAGATCCGGAGGATCTCCCGCCCCGCTTCCTCGGCCATCTGCGCCTGTTTAGGGTCCCGGCCGTCGTAGCAGATGGTGGGGTGGACGTTTCCGTCCCCGGCGTGGGCGATGTTGGGGCAGACCAGCCCGCGGGAGTCGGTCACCTCCTGGATTCGGTGAAGCGCTTCGGCGAGCCTGTTGCGGGGAACCACGCCGTCCATGACGTATACGTCCGGCGCGAGGCGCCCGGCCGTGCCGTAGACCCCCTTCCGCCCTTTCCAGAGCTTCATCCGGTGTTCCGGGTCCTGGGCGAACTCCACCTCCAGGGCCCCTTCCTCCCGGCAGGCCTCTTCCACGGCCGAAAGGGGCCGTTCCATCTCCTCGGGCCGCCCGTCCAGCTCCACCAGGAGGACCGCTCCGGCCTCCAGGGGATAGCCGGCCTTGTTCACCGAGGCCTCCACGATCTCGATGGATTTCTTGTCCAGGATCTCCATGGCGGAAGGGACGATGCCGGCACGGACGATCCGGGAGACGGCGCGGGAACAATCCTCGAGGGAGCGGAAGGAGGCCAGGAGGGTCCGGAAGGTCTCCGGGTTGGGGGTGAGGCGGACCCAGATCTCCGTGACGATGCCCAGGGTCCCCTCGGAGGCCACGACCAGCCCCGTCAGGTCCAGGTCGGGCTCCCCGCAGGGTCCTCCCAGGTGGAGGACTTCCCCGCCGGGGAGCACCAGGGTGAGCCCCAGCACGTGGTTGAGGGTCATGCCCTGCTTGAAGCAGTGGGGGCCGCCGGCGTTCTCTCCCACGTTTCCTCCGAGGGAGCAGACGGGCTGGCTCGCCGGGTCGGGGGCGAAATGGAGCCCCAGGGGCTCCAGGGCCTTGCTCAAGGCGGTGTTCACTACCCCGGCCTGGACCAGGGCGCACCGGTCCTTGGGGCAGACCTCCAGGATCCGGTCCATCCGGGCCAGGGAGATCACCACCCCGCCCTCCACGGGGGTGGCGCCCCCCGAGAGGCCCGTGCCGGAGCCGCGGGCCGTGAAGGGGATTCCCTTCCTGGAGAGGTAGGCCAGGACCTTGGAGACTTCCTCCGTGGTCCGGGGAAGGACGACAACCCTGGGCCTTTGCTTGAAGAAGGAGAGGGAGTCGCATTCGTAGGTCATCAGGTAGTCCGGCTCGGTGAGCAGGGACTCCCGGCCCAGAAAAGCGGCGAGATCTTCGGCAAGGGGGTCCATGGCGCCTTGTGTAACCTGGAGGCGGGGGGAATTCCACGGGTGACCCGGAACGGGACAGGGAAAGATGGGCAGGGGTAGGCAAGGAGGAGGAATCCCGCTAGGCTTCCTTTTGCTTGTTACCTGCGGAGGCCCCGGGTTCGTCCGAGGCCCTTTTTTTCCCTTTTCAAGCCTTTCAAGGAGACCAGCTATGCGAAAATCCCTCTTCCTTCCTCCCGCGCTCGCCTTTCTCGCGGCCCTTCTTCCCGCGCAAACCCCCAAAATGAGCGTGGTGTTCACGGGGCGCTTCGATTCCTTCAGCCTCGATCCCAACGGCGGTTCTCTCAACCGGATACGGGAATTCGACCTGGGAATCGCCACACCCGCGCCGGGCGCCGCGGCGAAGGATTGGCTTCCCACCACTGCCTGGGAGGCCATGATGGGAGACGCCTTCAAGGACGGCAACTACACGCGGTTCTACAAGTGGAAGAAGTCCTACTTCGAACGGTTCAACTTCCACGGCCTCTTCGTGAAGTACAAGGACATGGCCAAGGGCGACCCCAAGCTGGTCTATTTCACCACCCGGGACAACAAGGTGAACAAGAAGTTCCTGGTCTTCGACAAGGGCGGAACCGTCCGGGTCCAGGTCCGGCCCGGGGATTTCATCCGTTTTCTCCCCGGCGGAAACATCGAATACTTCATCACCCAGGACCAGATCATGAAGGCCGCCGGCAAGCAGGGCGGTTCCTTCGCGAAGGGAGCGAGCGCCCTTTGCCAGGACGCCCAGGGGAACCTCTATTACTCCCCGGCCGAAGGGGGGCAATGGGTGAACGGCAAGTGGTGGAACGACGCTTCGATCATCATGATCAAGGCCGCGGATATCACCTACGACGCCAAGGGGAACGTGAAGGACGTGAAGGCCGGGTCGGCCTTCGGGATCCTGGGGGAGACCGCCACGGGCCCCAACGGGCAGGTGAACATCCGCCAGATGGTGGCCAACGCCAAGGCAGTGGATTACAAGGGAAATCCCATCTCCATCACCTACAACCTCTGCGGCCTGGCCCTGGACCCCAACGGGGGCACCTGGACCGCTTCCTGGCCCGACCCCAAGGGGAAATACCTTTCCCTCCCCAACCTGATCTTCGGCGGCGACTCGGGCGGATGGGCCGACACCATCTTCTCCACCAAGGGCGGCGGCTCCATCGCGGTGATCAACGGCGTCCTCATGGGGACCCACACGGGCAAGGCCGACGGTTCCTGGATGGGGCTCAAAGCCGACCCGGCGAAATACACCCCCACCTTCATGGGATTTACCCTGATCCACGAGGTGAAGGACGTGTTCACCGCCGACGCCCCCAACGACGGCGCCATCCTGCCTTCCGACCCGAACATCACCATCGACGTGGGTTACTGCAAACCGGGAACGCCGCTCTTCCTCTTCATGGGCAGGGGCCCCGTGGGCCCGGGGAAGTGGCTTCCCTCCCTCGACCTGACCGGCGCCCTGGGCGCGGCCAGCTTCGGTTGGGTCTACCTTGTTCAGCCCCCGATCTTCGGGTTCGCCCTGGGAACGGCCAGCACCAAGGGCTACGGGAAGTTCCAGGTGCCCAACCCCAAGGTGCCCAGCGCCGCCGGGGCCGTCCTGGTCTTCCACGCCGCCCGGGTCAACCTGACCTCCCCGGGCGGAATCTCTCTCTCCAACCCGGTCCTCATGCAGTTCAAGTAATGGAGTGATCCACCCGTTCGATGGGGGGCGGCCGGTGGCCGCCCCCTTTCCTTTCCGGGAACCACCGGGTCAACGCCCCAGGATCTCCCGGAGAATCCGGTCGGCATGGGATTGCAGGAGGGCGGCCCGGCTCTCCAGCCGGGCGGCCCTGGGCCCTTCGCCGAGCCTGCGCAGGACCCGGGCGGTTTCCTGGAAGGCCCGGGCCAGGCCCTGGTCCAGGATGAAATCCCCGACTTCGGAGAGGGATGGTTCCCAGGACCGGCGGAATTCTTTCAGCTCCTCGAGGTAGCCTTGGAGTAACGAGGAGGCTTCCTCTTTCTTTCCCTCCCCCAGGAGCACTTTCGCCGAGGTCACGAATTCCTGGGGGCGGATCGCCTCGATCTCCTCGTAGAGGCGCGCGTCCGCCCCGGAAACCCGGATCTCTTTTTTCCCCACGAAGAAGACCCGGGGAGGAGCCAGGAAAAAGGAGGGCAGGGAGAGGAGAACCGCTCCCCCCAGGGCGAGCCCGGCGGGAAGGAGTCGTCCTTTCCGGATCCAGCCCGTGAGCCGGGCCAGGAAGAATCCCGCGGGGAGGAAGAGCAACAGGGCCAGGGGTGCCCTGTATCGGCCCGCCGCGAAGGCCACGGCGCCGCGGGCGAGCGCGCGATACCAGGCCGGC
>CAYQBW010000122.1:0-7437 GCA_964415725.1 uncultured Planctomycetia bacterium | reverse complement strand
GAGAAGGAGCTCCAGGAGGCCGGCCTCCTGGAGCTCCTTCTCCAGGTGGGCCTTGCGCCTGCGGGCGATCTTCTCCGCCTCCGCCCTGGTCACTCCCCCCAGGGCGAGGAGGTGCTCCAGGTAGCCCTCGCGGACGGACTTTCTCTTGCGGATGGCCGCGTAGAGGGCCGGATGCGTGAAGGACGGCTCGTCCCCCTCGTTGTGGCCGTATCGCCTGTAGCAATACATGTCGATCACGGCGTCCCGGTGGAAGGTCTTCCGGAAGTCCATGGCCAGGCTCACCACCTGGGCCACGGCCTCCGGGTCCTCGCCGTTCACGTGGAAGATGGGCACCTGGAGCATCCTGGCGATGTCCGTGCAATAGCGGGTGGACCGACCTTCCCCGGGAGAAGTGGTGAACCCGATCTGGTTGTTCACGACCACGTGGAGGGCGCCGCCCGTGGCGTACCCGGGAAGGCCCGAAAGGTTGAGGGTCTCCTGGACGACCCCCTCGCCGATGAAGGCCGCGTCCCCATGGATCAAAAGAGCCATTCCCTTCTCGCCCTTGGTGTCGCCGAACCTGTCCTGCTTGGCCCGCATCCTTCCCAGGGCCACGGGATCGACGAATTCCAGGTGGCTCGGGTTGAAGCAAAGGGAGACGTCGATCTTCCTTCCCGAGAGGGTCGTGCGCCGGCTCGTATATCCTAGGTGGTATTTCACGTCCCCCGAGCCCAGGTGGAGTTCGGGCTCCTTGTCCTCGAACTCCTGGAAGATCCTGCCCGGGCTCTTCCCGATCACGTTGGCCAGGACGTTGAGCCTCCCCCGGTGGGCCATGGCCATGACCACTTCCCTGTGCCCCTGGGAGGCCGCCTTGTCCAGGGCGAGTTCCAAAAGAGGGATCAGGCTCTCCGCCCCCTCCAGGGAGAAACGCTTGGCTCCCACGTATTTCTTCTGGAGGAAATCCTCGAAGACCACCGCGTCGGTCAGGTTGGTGAGGATCCGGACCTGCTGGTCCTTGGTTAGGGGTAGGCGGTTGCGGGAGCCCTCCATCCGGACCTGGAGCCAGGAACGGAGAAAGGGATCGTCGATGTGCATGAACTGGACGCCGATGGTCCGCCCGTAGGTCTCCCGGAGGATCTCCAGGATCTCCCGGAGGGTGAGGGCTCCCTCCACGCCGGCCACGGTTCCCGGGGAGAAACGCCGGTCCATGTCCCTCTCCCCCAGGCCGTGGAAAGAGGGCTCCAGCTCGGGAGGGCTTTCCGAGGGGAGGCCCAGGGGATCCACCCGGGCCACCAGGTGCCCCCGCACCCGCCAGGCATGGACGAGCCTGTCCACCCTCTCCTGGAGGGCCGCGATCTGCCAGACGGCGCACCCCCCGCTCCGGCAGGTCGGATGGGGGGGGTCGAAAAGCCCGGGAGGCTGGAAGGAAGGCCCCAGCCGGGCCCCCGCGGGGAGGGCGTCCTTCCCCGCCACCTGGAGGAACCACTCCCGCCAGGAAGGGGGCACCGATTCGGGGTCCTCCAGGAAGGCTGCATAGAGCCCTTCCAGGTAGGAAAGGCTCATCACGTTGGTCTCTTCCAGGAACTCTTGGGGAGAAGACATCACGGAATCCTCGCCGGGGAACGGAAAAGCGGTCTACAGGTCCTTTCCCGCGCGGGAAAGACCCGTTTCTCTACCTGGAACCTAACCGGGGCCGAATCAAGGAGAATCGGGAAAACCCGGGGAAAAAGGCTTACCCCCGGGCTCAACGGATGACCCAAAGGGGATGTTTCCCGGCCACTGTATACCTGGCGACGATCTTTCCCTCCCGGACGGCGATCCACCGGTGCCCGACGTAGGAGTGCTGGCGGAAGGTCGCACCTGGGGCTAGAACGGTGTATTTCTTCCTTTCCCCCGTGGAAGGAAGCCAGTAGATCTCCACGGGCTCCCTGGTGAGGTTCCGGATCACGATGTCGCAGGCCGGGCCCGAGGCGCCGCTCCCCCTCGGGTAGCCGGGGGGCGGTTCCCGGTGGAGCAGGTTTTTCACGAAGAAGTTCCACATTCTCCGCCTCCCGTAGCTCCCCCCCATGCCGTGGCCCGCGTCGGGGACGATCAAGAGGTCGAAGTCCTTGCCCGCCCGGATCAGGGCCCGGACGAACTGGAAGGTGGCGGCGAAGGGATTGACGTTGGTGTCCCGGAGGCCGTGGATCAAAAGGAGCTTTCCCCGGAGCCGCGCGGCGCACTCCACGTTGGACTGGGCCTTGTACCAAGGTCCCACGGGATATCCCATCCAGAGCTCGTTCCACCAGACCTTGTCGGTCCGGTGGTCGTGGTTCCCCGCCGCCGAGACGGCGACCTTGTAGAACTCCGGGTGGTCGATAAGCGCCCGGGCGGCATTGTAGCCCCCGGCGGAGACCCCGTAGATTCCCACCCGTTCGATGTCCATCCAGGGCCGTGTCCGCGCCGCCGCCTTCATCCAGGCGATCCGGTCGGGAAACCCGCTGTCGGCCAGGTTCCTCCAGCAGACGTCCTGGAAGGCTTTGGACCGGTTGGAGGTCCCCATGCCGTCGATCTTCACCACCACGAATCCCAGCTCGGCCAAGGCCTGCCGTGAGGAGACGGCGTGGAAAGACTTGGGGACGAAAGAATCCTGGGGCCCGGCGTAGATGTCCTCCACGACGGGATATTTCTTTTTCGGATCCAGGTTGGAAGGGCGCCGGATCACCCCGTAGATAGACGTCTTCCCGTCCCGGCCGGGGGCGGCGAAGGGTTCCGGCCGGGGCCAGCCCGCGGCCAGCAGGTCTTTCAGGTCCGCCTCTTCCAGGCGAAGGACCAGGGATCCGTCCCGGGACCTCCGCAGCTCCGTCACCGGCGCCTTGTCCACCCGGGACCACCGGTCCAGGTAGAGGGCCCGGTCGGGGGAGAAGGAGACCTGGTGGGTTCCGTTTGCGGGGGTCAGCGAAACCAGCCCCTTCCCGTCCAGGCCGACCCGGTAGAAGTGGAGAAAATAGGGATCCCGGCCGGGTTCCATGCCTCCCGCGGAGAACCAGATCTCCCCCTTCTTCTCGTCCACTCTCCGGACCTTCCGGACCACCCATTCGCCCTTTGTGACCTGCCGGACCAGCCTTCCCGTCTCCCCCTCGTAGAGGTAGATGTGGTTCCAGCCGTCCCGCTCCGAGGCCCAGAGCACGAGTTTTCCGCCTTGGAGAAAAGAGTGGTAGGCCTTCATGGGCGGCAGGTTGGTCCTGCTCCGCTCGTCGATGATCACCTGGGCCTTACCCGTGAAGGAGTCCACCCTCACAAGGGTCCGCCTCTGGTAGCCCCTGTAGGTCTGGACGTAGAAGAAGTGCCTTCCGTCGGGCTGCCAGTAGAGCCGGGGCGGACCGCCCCAGTCGATGGGATCGACCTTCACGGGGAAGCCCTTCCCCTCGGGTACCCGGTAGATCCAGATCCGGTGGACAGGAAGCTTGTCCCCCGGGAGGGCGTAGGAGTGCTCGTGGATCCGGGGGCGGACCGTGTCCCGGGGCCGGACTTCCACGGTATAGACCTTCAGGTCGTCCCCGGGAACGGTCCGGAAAGCCACGAGGCGCCTGGAATCCGGCGACCATCGGAAGGCGGTGTAGCGGTTTTTCCCGGCGCCGTTCCCGCTGAGCCTGACGGGGGCCCCTTTCCCGGCGGGCCGGACAAAGAGGTTGAAATCCGAAAGAAAGGCCCTCCACTTCCCGTCGGGCGAGAGCCCTCCCGGCCTTCGCCTCCTTTTTCGTCCCCTTTTCGCGGGGCGGCCCGCCGGGACCGGGCCCTCGGAAAGGGCGTACTTGTCCAGGTCCAGGCGCCATCCCTTTCCCCCGGCCCGGAACTCCAGGAACTTCCCTTCCCCACCGAACCGTATGAACCGGAAAGGGAGCCGGTCCGCCCGGACCTTTCGTCCCAGGGCCTTGGAGAGGGCCCGGGCCAGCCGCCCGTGATCGAAGGCAGGACCCTTGGTTCCCTTGTCCCCGTCCACGAGGACGAAGCTCCACTTCCCCCTTACCTCCCGGAGATACCAGAACCTGTGGGACCGGCCGATCCAGCGGGGTTCGATCCTCGCCAGGTAGACCAGCCGGTTCATCCCGGGCGAGCCGAAACGCTCCGCCCGGGCGTAAGCCCGCCTCATGTCCCCCGCCTGGGGAAGGACGGGGCGGGAGACCCCAAGGAAGAGAAAAGGAAAGAGGAAGAAAGAAACCGGCCTGAACGTTCCGCCCATGAAAAACCTCCGGAAGGCCCCCGCCCCCGGGGGGAGCGGGCGGGAGCCGGACCGGAGGAGTCTAGTCCTTCCCTTCCCTCGTTCCAGGGTCTACTTCACGTAGAAGGAGAACCTGTGTGAGAACCCCAGGGAGAAGGCAGGGGCCTTGGTGAACTGGAAGGGCTGGAACCACAAGGGGAACCCGACCAGGGCCGGATCGTTGGGGAAAGGCCCGAAGGTCCTGGCGTCCTTGCCCTGGGAATCGAGCACCCCCGTGAAAACAGGGAAGATAGATTTGAGGCTCAACTCCCAGTTTCCCGCGATTCCAGGCACGGGAATCCCGGCGGGGCTGGAGTTTTTCGAAGGTGCCAGGAACACGATGTATCCTGCCGAGGGTAAACCAGAGACATCGTAGCTGAATTTCTTCCCGAGTTTCCTGTCGCCCCGGATGGCGAAGACCGGCCCCGGCGTGGGGGCAATCCGGACGTTGTCCAGGTGGACCACCACGTCCGTGGCGTAGTAATACCTCTCGAAGGTGATCTTCAGGTTCACCTTTCCCCCGGTCTTCAGGACCACACGGGAGGCGATCTGCTCGGTCATGGCGTCGGGGCCGTAGATGTAGCCCCGCTTGGTGGGGCGGGTCTCGATCAACCGGGACCCCAGGTAGAATCTGACGATCCCCCTGTCCACGTTGGTCACCTTGGAGGCCCGGGAATGGATGATGTCCGCCGAGACCTCCAGGGGAATTCCGGCCGGAAGAATGAGGGTCTGCTCCAGGGTCACCAGGGGATAGGGCCTGGAATATCCGCTTGCACCGCCGGGACGGCACTCGAAGGCCTTGGTCATCCTCTTGATGCCCTTCCAGGTGAAATCGGCCACCCTGGGGAAATGGAAGGACTTGTAGGTGGTCTTCCAGACCAGGGGGAGATTGTTCGATCCCACCTGGGAGAAGTCGCCGTTTTTGACGAAGTTGATCTGGGCGGAAAGCGGGGGAAGCGCCGCCAGCAGGGCGGCAAAGGCGAGGAATTTCTTCATGGCTTGGACTCCTTGGGGGAAAAGAGGCTCGAGGGGAAAAAGACTTGGTGACTCCAAAGAGTCTATTCCTTCCCCCCAGGCTGGGTAACCCCTTCCTTCTTGGTCTTACAATCCCTGTATCAAAATGGCCCCCCCGTCGGTGGTGCGGCCGTCGGAGACTTTCACTTTCTTCGAGGCCAGGATCTTTCCATCTTTCTTCTTCCTCAGGACCACGGTCCAGGTCCCGGCCGGGATCTCCTGAAGCAGGAAACGCCCGTCCCGGCCCGTCCGGATTTCCGGGGCTCCAAGGTTCGGCAGGAAGGGGGCGGCCCGCCTGCCGGATGCCCTGATGGCGATGCTCAGGCGCACCGAACGTACTGCACCCCCCTCCCCCACTTCCACGAGGAGACCGGAAACGGGCTTTCCCTGCCCGTCCACGGCCCTCCCGCGGATGGCCCCCGAGGGAATCTCCAGGTTCTTCTCCAGGGATCCGCCCTCGTCGGAAAGTTCGATCTTCTCCCTCGACTCCGCGGCGCAACCAGGCCGTCCCCAGGAGAAAACGTAGGATCCGGGATCGACCTTCTCCAGCGTATAGGAACCGTCCGGGCCGGTATGGACGGTCTTTCCGAACATCGGGTTTCCTTCCGAAGGAGAGAGCCTCACCTTCACCCCCCGGGCCGGGCCCGCGGCGTCCAGGACGACGCCGTGGATCCTCCACCTCCCCGGCGCCGTGATCCGGAGCTTCGCTTCCTTCCCCTCCTCCACCCGGACCTTCCAGGTCCTCTCCCCTTCTCTCCCCCTCCCGCCGATGAAGATCATCCCGCCCGCGGACTGGTCGCCGAAGTTTATTCCCATGAGCCTTTGGAGGCGGACCCGGTATGTCCCGGGCCGGACATGGTCCTTCCGGGCCCTGCCCCCCGGTCCGGTCTTGAGGGTGAAAGAAGAAGCGGGCCTGTTTTCACCTCTTCCCGTATAGAAAAACTCCAGGGACGCCCCTTCCCGGGGCTTTCCGTTCCTTTCCAGGACCCGGACCAGGATGCTCCCGCCCCGGCAAAGGCGGACTTCCGCTTTGGTCTCACCGCCTGGGGTGAGCGTGAAAGGCCCGGCCTTCGCGGAAGCGTAATCCTTGTGGTTCACCTCCACCGACCATTCCCCGGGAGAGAGCCCCTCCAGGCGGCAGACCCCGTCCTTTCCCGTCCGCCCCGCGGGAGCCTCTACCATTCCCGGCTTCACATCCTTCATGAAGGCCGTAACCCGGGCATGGGGAACAGGTTTCCCCCCGCCGTCCAGGACGGTGGCCACCAGAGAAGCGGGGCGGGGAAGGCGGAAGGCCCCGAGGTCCGCCACCTCCCCCGGGAAAAGGGTCCTTTCCATGAGAGGCGTGTAGAGGCCCGATGCCCGCCCGGCCCGGAAGGACCACTTTCCGGGACGCAAACCGGTCTGGAAAAAAGTCCCGTCCTTCTTCCCATCGATCCGCGCCATGCCTCCCCGGAACCTGCCCGGGCCGGAAAACCCTTCCACAAAAAAGGGAAAGACCGGTTTTCCCTGGAAATCCAGGACCCTTCCCTTGACGCCGCACCCACGCTCCAGGGTGACCAGGATCCCCTGGGCCCCGGGCCGGACTTTCCTGGAGGCGCCCTCCAGGAAGCCTTCGGCCGAGACCCGGAGGCGGAAAGAGCCTTTCTTTTCCAATCCTCCGATCCGGAACCGGCCTTGGGCGTCGGTCCTGGCCGACTCCTCCTGGCTCATCCAGATCATGGAAACTCCTCCGCTTCCCTGGAAGCGCTCGAGCTGGACCTTGGCCCCCCGGATGGGCCGGCCCTGCCGGTCCAGGACCCGTCCCGAGATGGAGAGTCCCCGGGTCAGGAGGAAATCCACCTGCAGGGGATAGGCCGCGGGGGCCACGACCACGTCCCGGTAGGCCAGGGCGAAGCCCTGGGCGTCCACGGTGAGCCTGAGCTTCCCTGCCGGGAATCCGGGAAAGCTGTACCGGCCTTTCCCGTCGGTTTCGACGGGTTCGGCGTGGAAGGAACCGGGGCCCGCGGCCGAGACCGAGGCCTTGGCCACGGGGTTTCCCCTTTCGTCCATGACCCGGCCCCAGACCTGGGTCCCCAGCCGGAGCTGGATGTCCGGGGCGCGGAAGACCTTCTTCGTTCCCTCCAGGATCGTCCGGGCCCGGCCCGGCACGTAGCCCGCCTTCAAGGCCGTCACCTGGTAGACCCGCCTCCCCTTCTTGTCGGCCC
>CAYQBW010000121.1:0-7464 GCA_964415725.1 uncultured Planctomycetia bacterium | reverse complement strand
GGCCCGTTCCAGGCCTTGAATCCTGGAAGCCAGGTCCTCCTGGGCGCCCAGGAGGGGAGCGGAGAGAAGAGAGAGCGCGCCGAACGTCAGAACTCGAAGAAACATGGTATGCCTCCACAAAGGGGGCCCCCCCGGGATGGGAAGGCTCGATCGCTGAAGATATTGTCGAGGTCCCTTTTCTCGAATGGAAGGAACCGGCTCTCAACTTTACGTTTCTTTTCCCTCCTGGGAGAATGCCTTTTTCTTCGGATCCCCTCCGGGCGGCCCCGGAGGCGAAGCCGAATCTCCCGGAGAGGGAAGACCCATGAACTACGACATCCGCACCATTGCTTTCCTGGCGGAGATCCTCCATCCCCCCATGGACCTGGACGCCAAGGCCATCCAGAGCCTTCACGCCGAACTCTTCGACATCCCGGAGTTGGCCTACCGGAACTTCACCCTCGCTCCCGACGGCATCCACATGACCAACCCCGTGGATCAACCCGGGGCGGTCTCCTCGGTGAGCTTCCTCCTGGATCGCATCCAGTTCCGGGAGGAGATGACGGGCCAGACTGTCGAGGAGTTCGGGAAGAAGATCGAAGGGGTCCTCCAGCGGGCCGCCCCCCGGAGAAACATCCCCCTGGCCACGGGCCAGCAGTTCATCGTCCGCTCCCTGCTCAACCCCAGGTTCTTCCAGGATTCCCGGGACTTCCTGGCCCGGGCGGTGTGCAAGATCGATCCCCCCGACCTGGAGTCCTTCGGGCGCCCCCTGGGGCTCTTCGGCCTCAAGGTTGTCTTTCCCCAGACTCCCCAGGAAACGAGCCTCTTCTCCCTGCGGATCGAGTCCTTCAACCAGGACCCGCGCTCCATTTTCGTGGAGAACGTGGGCACCTTCACCCACTGCATGCTTCCCCAGGGCATGAAGGAACTCCTGGGAAACCTGGAGGCCACCTACAATTTCCTGGACCAGAAGGCCACGGCCTTCCTGGCCCGGTTCGACCATTCCCCCGGCCCCGGGAACGACTTCCCTCCCCCCCGGACAGAGCAGGAATGAAACGCGCTCCCCAGGGAATCCTCCTTCTTCTTCTGGCCGCTGTCTCCTGTGGGAGATCCAACCGGGGCCCTTCCCGCCTCCCGGGGGAAAAAAAGGAGAAAACGGCCTTTCTCGTCCAGTTCCAGGGAGTCCGGGTCCCCCGGGACCTGGTGGAGCCCTATGTCCCCTTTCTTCTTTCCCGCCGGCCTTCCCTGGCTCCCGATTCGGCCCGGCGGTTCATCCTCCTCCGGTTCGCCCTTCCCATGGCCTGGGCCTTGAAGGAGGCCCCCCGGGGCTTCCGGGAGTCCAAGGCCAAGGTGGAAAAATGGCTCGGCCGGATCCGGCGGGGGGAAACCACCCTGGAAGGGATCCTGAAAGAAGAGCTCCGGGCCTTCGGCCAACCGGAAGAGCTCGCCCGGCCCAGGACGGTCCTCTGGACCTCCCTCCCCCTCCCCCTGGCCAAAGCGGTCTTCTCCGCCCGGCCCGGAAGGGTGGAGGGGCCCCTGCGCCTTCCCCAGGGCTGGTGCCTCTACAAAGTGGTGAAGATCCAACCCGGCATCACCCGTGACCGGGACCTGGTAACCCTCCTACAGGTGGTAGCGTCCCCGGGAGGGAAGGCCTTCTGGGAAAAACTGAAGACCTTCACCAGGAGCCTCGCCCTGGCCAAGGGGAAGATCCAGGTCCTGGATCCTTCCTACGAGGACGTGGTGCCCTTGGTCCTCCAAAAACGGGGTCCCTCCTCCCGGCCGGCCAGGCCCGGGGATCAATCAAAAAAGGAGAAATAGGTGACTCAGGCAGGAAGACTCTTCTGGATACCGGTCCTCGCCTTGGCCCTGGCGGCGGCCCCCGTTCCGGCCCAGGCCGGAAGGGCGGGCCTCCCCCCCAAAAGGACCGCGAAAAAGGGCAAAAACAAAAAGAAGAAACTCCGCTGGCCCAAGCTTCCTCCTTCCGCCAAGAGGAAAGCCAAGGGCTGGATCTACGACCTGGCCCACAAGAATCCCCTGGTGGCGCAAAAGGCCGAAGGAAACCTGGAATCCCTGGGCCCGGCCGTGCTTCCTCTCCTTCTCTCCTCCATGAGCGACACCGTTCCCGCGCGGAACCCGGCCTTGGAGAAAGCGGCCCTTGCCGTGGTCCGGAAAGAGGACGCCCCCTTGCTGGCGCCCTTCCTCTTCCACCACCTGGTGAGCGTCCGCCGGCTGGTCCCCAGGCTCCTGGCCAAGGCCGGGAACAAGGAGATCCTCCCCTCCCTGCGGAAGGCCCTGGCCAAGGAGAAAGATGCCAAGGCCCGGGAAGGGATGATCCTGGCTCTCTGCTCCCTGGGGGACACGGCAGGGCTTCCGGGACTCTTCGCCCTGGCCAAGCAAGACTTTTTCGGCCGCCGGGAGGAGATCCTCCGGGCGGCGCGGTCCCTCAAGGGCAAGGCCGCCACCCAGTGGCTCCTGGGCCGGCTTTCGGGAAAGGACCGCAAGGACCGGATCACGGCACTTCGCCTTCTCGCCCTGGCGGGGACCAAGGAGGCCGTCCGGGCCGTGGCCCCCTTCCTGGACGCGGAGAACCACGCCCTGGCCCTGGAGGCGATCAACACCCTCCGTTCCCTGGTGGACGGGAAGAAGCCCATGAAACACATCAGCGTCTTCCAGCTCATCCAGATGAGAAGAGAGTGGAAGGCCCGGGTCGGGAGTATGAAATAAGGAACGCTCGAGATGAAATCGCCAAGGACGAAAGCCCTTTTCCTCTCCTTCCTGGGATTGCTTCCGCTCTTGTCTCCGGCCCTTCCCGCCCAGCGGCGGAGACGGAAGGCGGACATCTGTCCCTATTGCAAAAACGACCCCGATCTCCTGCGGAGGATGGGCCTGGTGAGCCACGGGCCCTTTCCCTTCGCCCAGGCCCCCCAGGCGGAAGCCGGCAAGATCCTCACCACCAAGGACATCCAGAAGCTCCTTCCCTTCGAGCATTTCCGGTGGATCGAAACCAAGCACTTCAAGATCGGCTCCGCCATGGGCTCCTACTCGATCCAGGAAAAGGAGAAGAAGTACTACCGGGCCCAGCTCCTGAGGCTCAAGGCCATGGGGCTGAAGAAGATCAAGGTGAAGACCAGGAGGCTCGACCCCTGGCTCCGCCTCCACCTCTACGCCATGTGGGCCGAGGACACCTACAAGGAGTTCCTCCGGGTGGTGCGCAAGACGGACGACGACTTTCCCGAGGACCCGGCCCACGCCTTCAAGACCATCGACGGGAAGAGGCTCTACATGGGCCAGGGCCCCTACCTGGGCCAGCCCGCCAAGTTCGAGGTCCTCATCACCCACACCATGAAGGCCTACCGGATCTTCATGGCCCGCTTCCTCGGGCGGGTGACCGTTCAGGCCCAGCGGTGGAACTTCGTCCAGAGAGGGGCCCTCTTCGTGGGACTCTCGGAGGAGATGCCCGGGCACAGGAACGACCAGAAGATGCACAACAGCATGGTCTTCTGCCTGGCCATCAACATGTTGGATGGATACCGGTTCTACGCATACAACCTCCCCGTCTGGCTCACCGAGGGGATGGGGCACTACTTCGAGCGCCGGGTCAGCCCGCGCTTCAACTCCTACGACTCCAACGAGGGATCCGTCGCCGACCTCCGCAAGACCTGGAGATACGAGCCCAAAGTAAGGGCCATGGTGGCCGCCGGCACCTATCCGCCCCTGGCCAAGATCTTCCGCAAAAGGGACTACGGGGAACTCAAGTTCCAGGACCACCTGATCGTCTGGTCCCTGGTGCAGTTTCTCGCCGACGAGCACGGCGACCAGTTCGCCCGCTTCCTGGACCGGATGAAGGGCCGCATCAACCCGGACGGCTCCACCGGGGCCAGCAACCTCCTGGGGGTCCAGCGCCGGGCCTTCAAGGAAGTCTTCGGCTGGTCCCCGGCCCGCCTGGAAGAAGCCTGGAAAAACTACGTCCTTACCCATTACCCTGCCAAGTAGAACCAAAACGAACTGGAGCCTTTCCCGGTGACTTTTCCAAAGGAGGAGAAGCAGTGACTATCCTGGACCTTTTCTGGATCTTCTTCATGGTGGCGGCCCTCCAGCCCTACTTCAGGCAAAGGATGCTCGAAGCCACCCGGGCCAGGCTCATCGCCAAGATCGAGAAGGAACACAACAGCCGGGTGATTCTCCTGGTCCACCGCCAGGAGACCATGAGCCTCCTGGGCTTCCCCTTGATGCGATACATCGATATCCACGACTCGGAGGAGGTGATCCGGGCCATCCACATGACGGGGAAGGACGTGCCCATCGACATCGTCATCCACACCCCGGGAGGCCTGGTCCTGGCGGCCCTCCAGATCGCCCGGGCCCTGGCCAACCATCCCGCCAAGGTTCGGGCCTTCATCCCCCACCACGCCATGTCCGGGGGAACCCTCATCGCTCTCGCGGCGGACGAGGTCGTCATGTGCGAGCACTCCGTCCTGGGGCCCGTGGATCCTCAGCTCGGCCAGTTCCCCGCCGCGTCCCTGCTGAAGGTGGTGGAGAAAAAGCCCGTGGCCGAGGTGGACGACCAGACCTTGATCCTGGCGGACCAGGCCAAGAAGGCCATCTCCCAGGTGGAAGAGGCGGTCTTCGAGCTGGTCTCTTCCAGGCTTCCCGAAGACAAGGCCCGGGAGCTGGCCCGGACCCTCTCCACGGGGCGGTGGACCCACGACTATCCCATCCGGCCCAAAGAGGCCAAGGAACTGGGGTTCCCCATTTCCACGGAGATGCCCGAAGACATCCTTCTCTTGATGCAGCATTTCCCCCAGCCCGTCCAGAAAGTCCCGACCGTGGAATACCTCCCCATCAAGAGGTTCCGGAACGGAGACCGGGGCTGAAAAACCAAAATCTGCTTTGTCCCGGAATCATTGAGGATTTATCCGAAGACGCTAGACTCTTATCATGAGCCCAGAGGGTCCGGTTGGGCCCTTCCAAGATCGATTCGGAATCCGGACGAAAGCGCCCTGCCCCCATGCTGAGGAAACGAAAAGACCGGGAGATTTCTTCCCCCGTGAGGCCCCACCGCATTCCTCCCCACATCGTGGAGCTCTTCCAGGAATGTTGCCGGAAGGAGGAAAAGGCGGTCATCCTCTGGCCTGAATACATGGCCTTGAGCAAGGCCGTCTTCGGGAAGATCGAGGGAGACACCTTCTCTTTCAAGAATCCCTCGCCGTTGAGGGAAAGCCTGATGGACCCCACCATCACGGTATCGGTCACCTTTTCCCACCTGGGCCGGATCTATGCCTTCGTCACCTGGTCCGTCCGCCTGGTCCAGGAAGAGAAGGAAGACGGCAAGGAGACCCATCTCTTCATGCGGATCCCTTCCCGGATCGCCGTGGCGGACTCCAGGAGTTCCTGCCGGGTTCCCGTGTGCGCCGACGCCCTCCTGGAAACCAAGGTCTTTACAAAGAGCGGAAAGGCCTTTTCCGCCCGGGCCGTCGACATCTGCCTCTCGGGAATCCTCCTCCAGTTCGAAGGCGAGCCGCCGAGGCTGGAGCCGAAGGAGACGGTGTCCCTGGAGATGAGCCTTTTCGAAAAAAAACTGATCCCCCTCCCGAAAGAAGATGTAGAGGGGAAAGAAAAGGAGGAGGGAGAGGAAGAAGAGGAAAAGGAGGAAAAGGCTCCGGAAGGGGAAGAGGAAGAAAAAAAGGAGGAGCCCCCCAGGTTCCGGGAAGAGATCCGCCCCGTGGAAAAGGGCTTCCGGATCGAGGGGGTCCTGGTCCGAAACGAAGGAAGAAAGCTGGGCTTCTATTTCCCCTCCTGCCTGACCCCGGACGGACTGAATCCTCCCGAGAATTGGAAACGAATCGTGAAATTCCTGGAAATGGCCTACCTCCGCAAGCGGGCCGAGTCGACTTCCGACGACTTCTAGGTCAAGCCCCTTTCCAGGTAAACGCCTCCAGGAAGCGGTGCACCGGCGCCAGGGCCACCAGGTCGTCCAAAAGGAGTCCTTCCTGGTCCTCCATGCCCTCCAGCAGGGCTTCCCGGGGATGGGCCCTCCCCAGGGTGACCCAGTGTTCCCCGGGCCGGTAGGCACGGAGAAGCCGGGAAAGGCGCTTTTCATCCAGTTCCCCGCAATCCACCCCGCCTTTACTGGACTGGACCTCCAGGAAGAACTCCCCGGGAAGGGCCCTGAGGAGACCGGTCAGGCCCGCCGGGTCCTGCTGGACCGCTTTCTGCCAGGCCAGGCCGTGCCACCAGGCCTGGGGCGGCACCCGCAGGCTTGTCTCCGCCCGGGAAAGGGAGAGGGTCAAGGCCAGGTGCATCTGGATCACCCCCGAAGAGGTCTCCTGCCGGAAGGCCTCCCCCAGGAGGCGTTTCAACTCTTTTTTTCTCTCCGCGGGCGGGGTGAGGATGACTCTCTGGGATTCCACTTTGTAGCGGTTGTGCTTGTAGGGCCTGTGGAGGCTCGTCTGGACCTTGAACTCCACCCCCACTTCCCGGCGGATCCGCTTTTCCGCCGCCTCCCCCCAGGCCTGGAGTTTCCGCTTCAAGGACAGCCGGGCGCCGTCCCACTCGGGGTCCCGGGTCTTCTCCCGGGAAAAGAGATCGAAATCCTCGCTCGTAAAAGGCGGCAATCCCATGGGGCCTCCATCCTTGGGCTTTTTCCGGGAAGAGGGTAGCATCCTTTTCTCTCCCCGGGCTTCCGGCAATCCCGGGGAGAAGGAGGATCCAGAATGGTCCCAGCCTGGCAACCGAAAAGTCTTCGCCCTTTTTGGAAGGTCTCCTCACCGGTTCTCCGCCGGGGACTCCTTCTCCTCCCCCTTCTCCTCTTCTCCTGCGGCCTCCCAGGACTGGAAGACGGCCAGGTCACTCTGGCCCCCCTGGGAAATTTCTTGAAACCCAGCGGCAAGGTCCGCCTGGCCTCGGGCCCCCAGCACAACGGGGCCAACAGCTTCGGCTCGGCCCTCAAGCTGGCCGACCGGGAGACCGACCCGGCGGCCACGCTCTTCTTCGGGGACGGCTTCTCCGGGTTCGACCTGGGATACGAGCAATTCAAGCGGCAAAACAGCAAGGGCTACCTGGAGAACGACTTCGGCCACCTGCGCCGGAGGGAAGCCACCGAATCGGACCTGGAATACTACGGGTATCGCCTGGCCTACATCGGCAGGTTCTACGGCTACGACTTTCCCTCGGGCATCCCTCTCGGTTCGGACTACCAGCTCACCCCCCGTGTCCAGCTCGGGGCCGGCCTGGGCTTCCACAAGGTCCGGTGGGATGTCTCCGTCTTCGACCTGGACCGGGCCATCGGGGAGGACTTCAAGTCCCAGGGGCTGGTTCCCTTCCTGGCCTTCCGCGCGCAAGTCGACATGGACACGATCAAGCTCCGCCTGGATCAGTCCTTCTCCGCCGGAGACTGGGGCGACGTGACCGGGCCCTACTGGGACACCCTGTTCACTCTGCGCTGGGAGGCCGCGCCCTCTGTGGACGTGCTGGCCGGGTTCCGCC
>CAYQBW010000120.1:0-7468 GCA_964415725.1 uncultured Planctomycetia bacterium | reverse complement strand
GGCTCACCAGGAGCTTGTTCCAGTTGTTTTGCCAGCAGTGCTCCCGGACCAGGGGGAGGACGGCGATGGAGAGCAGCATGAGCACGAAGAAGAGCATGCTCCAAACGGGAGGGTCGAACCCCTTCTCCCGGGCGGTCCCTTCTCCATGGGCCCGGGCCTCCTTCTTCTCCCCCTTCGCCTGCTTGGAGGCCTCCTTCTTCTCACCGCCGGGGACGGGAAGGATGGGCAGGGGCTTGATGGGAACGACCTTCACCTGCCCCGGCTGCTGGGGGGCCCCTCCAAGGGCCAGTTCCACCCCTTCCCCCACGGGGGAAGGAGCAAGGCCTTGGGCCCCTGCAGTCCCAAGAAGCATCGCCCCCAGAACGATCCCGGCAAGAACAGAGGGTAACCGCATCCGCCCGACCTCCTTGTCTCGACAGGTGATCCCAAGAGAAGGCCATGAGAAGACACAGGTTGGGGAACCTACAAGAAAAAAGCCTTCCCGGACTCGACCTTTTCCTCTTCTTTCGGTTTTTCCGTGCCTCGGGGAATAGGCGCGGTAAAAAAGAGGTCCCATGGTGTCTTCCAACAGGGTCCCCGGGAGGGGTGTTCTCCAACCCGGGCGGACCAGGACCGAACCTCTTTAGAGGAGCGCGCTGGATGGGTACGAGAAAGGACTTGGTTCTCCTGATCGCCGGGGTCTGGCTGGCGGGCGGCCTCCTGGCCCAGGCTCCAGGAGGGGGGGCCCCTCCGAAGAAACCTTCCCCGGCCTACACCTTCGACGGGGAGACGGTGACCTTCGTCACGGACGAGCTCCAGGGCATCCCCATGCTGGAATTCATCAAGCTCGCCCAGAAAGTGACAGGGAAGGTCTTCATCAACAACTTCACCTCCACACCGGGCGTTCCCACGGGGGTGCCGGGGACCCCAGGGGCCCAGGGCCCGAGAATCTCCTTCATCGGCCCCAAGCGGGTGAAAAAGGAGAACTTCTTCGCCTTCTTCCAGACCATCCTGCGGATCTACGGCTACGCCGTGGTCAAGAGGGGCGAGGGCGACACGGAGGTCTACGAAGTGGCCTCCCTTTCCACCCAGCAACGCCAGGACGTGAAGACCGCCGCCCGCTTCGTCCCCTGCGAGGAGCTGAGCCAGTATTCCAAGGACGAGGGCACGGTCCTTTTGACCACGGTGAAGTTCAAATACATGGACCCCCGCCAGGCGGCCTCCACCCTCCGCCCCCTCTTCTCGGACCAGATCAACTTCTCCCAGGTCGTCTCCGTGGGGGATTCCAACTCGGTGGTCATCATGGGCTTCGCCCCCTGGGTCTGGACCATCTACCGGATGATCAAGCTCGTGGACGTGCCTCCCGACATCGAAAAACCCCAGGTGGAGATCCTGAGGCTCCAATACGCCTCGGCCGACGAGCTGGAACCCATCATCACGGACCTGATCTCCGCCAGCTCGGGCGTCAAGGGCGGCCGGAGGCAGGGGGTCTCGGGCCGGCTCATGGCCAACTACGTGGAGCCCAAGATCATGGCCGAGCCCCGCACCAACTCCCTGATCGTGGTGGCCATGAAGGACGATCTCCCCAACATCGAGTCCCTGGTGGTGAAACTGGACACCCAGATCACCACGATCCAAGGGGACTACCACGTGGTCCAGCTCACCAACGTGCTGGCCAAGGACATGGCCAAGACCCTGCGGGAATTCCTCCTCCAGTCGGACCAGGCCCAGCAAAGGGCCCTCCAGGGACGGGGACAGCGCCGGACCAACCGGGAGATACGGCCCGTCGTCATCGCCGACGAGAAGAGCAACTCCCTGCTCATCATGGCCTCCAAGACCCGGTATGCCGAACTCCTGAAACTCATCGAAAGGCTCGACGTGCGCCAGCCCCAGGTGCTGATCGAGGCGGCCCTGGTGGAAGTGGACGTCAACAGCACCCTGGATTTCGGAACCGAGCTCGGCCTGGTGGACCTGGGCGGCGAGAACTCCAGCTGGCACAGGCCTTTCGGCTTCACCAGCTTCGGGTTGAGCCAGTTCCAGGACACCGACGGCAACGGGATCCCCGACATCAGGCTTCCCAACTTCTCCAATCCCCCCAAGGGCCTCATGGGAGGCATCATCACCGGCGGGGACTTCTCCATTCCCCTGCTTCTCAACCTCAACAAGCAGGACACAATGGCCAACGTCCTCTCCATCCCCTCGGTCCTGGTGAACAACAACGAGAAAGCCGAGGTGAAATCCACCCAGGGCAAGGCCACCCAGACGAGCAACCAGGGCACGGCCACGACCAGCACGGGATTTTCGGGTTACCAGAACGCCGGGATCAGTCTCAGCATCTCGCCGTCCATCTCGGAGTCCAACTACCTCAAGCTCTCCATCAGCCTTGAGGTGAGCCGCTTCCTGGGCTCCAGCACCAACGCCGCCCTTCCCCCGGACAAGATCACCCGGACCATCAAGACCATGGTGACCATCCCCGACGGCCACACCCTGGTCCTGGGCGGCGTCCTCCAGGACGACTACAACCACGGGAACACGGGGATTCCCTTCCTCAAGGACATCCCCGTCCTGGGCTGGCTCTTCTCCTCCACCAGCCACGGCTCGGACAAGCTCAATCTCTACTTCTTCGTGACCCCCTACATCATGGACGAGAAGGACTTTTCCGACCTGAAGGCCCTCTCCTACCAGACCAAGCTGGAAGCCCAGCAATACATCGGCAAGGAGAGGATCCAGCTCGTGGACCGCAAGTGGACCGGCGGAAACCGGATCCGCATCGATGATTCCAACGTATCCGTGGAGGACCTGGAAAAACTGGGAGGCCTCGAGTTGCCCGTCTACAAGCCCCCCCGGAAAGGGGAGGTGAAGTTGAAACCTGGCCAGAAGCCGCCCCAGGCCCTCCTGGAGGAACTGAAATCCCGGCCCGCATCCAGGCCGGCCCTTCCCCCGGAGAGAAAAAAGAAATGATCCTCCTGGAAAAACTGGAAGAGAAACTCCTCTCCTCGGGGCTCCTGGACAAGAAGAAGCTCCAGGAGGCCCTCAGGCAGAAAGAGATCTCCGGCCAGACCCTTGACCGGGTCCTCCTGGGCAAGGGCCTGGTCCCGGAAGAGCCCCTCCTCCAGCTCCTGGCGGACTTTTTCGGCTACGAGTATCTCCCCAGCCTGGCGGGGCGATCCGCACCGCCGGAGTTCATCCAGAAGGTGCCCGTCCAGTTCGCCCGGTCCCAGCACCTGGCGGGGATCGAGATGCGCCCCGACCGGGGCGTCATGGTGGTGGCCACCTGCACCCCCCTGGACGTCCAGCCCATGGACGACCTGGCGGCGATCCTCGGTCTGGACGTGGAGCCCGTCGTGGCCCCCCGGGGGGAGATCGCCGCCTTCATCAACCGGGCCTACCGCCACAAGGCGGACGGCGTGGACGAGGCCCTGGAGGGAATCGAGGAGGAGGACATCCTGGGGCTCACGGCCCAGATCGAGGAGTCCGAGGACCTGCTGGACACGGCCAACAAGGCCCCCATCATCAAGCTGGTCAACATGCTCCTCTTCCAGGCCCTGAAATTGCGGGCTTCCGATATCCACCTCCAGCCCTTCGGGGACCACCTGCAGGTGCGCATGCGCATCGACGGCGTCCTCTACGACATGCAGACCATCCCCAAGAAGGCCCAGGAGGCCGTCATCAGCCGGATCAAGGTCATGGGGAAGATGGACATCGCCGAGCGCCGCCTCCCCCAGGACGGACGGGCCTCCATCCGGATCGGCGAAGGCGACGTGGACTGCCGCATCTCCTCCATCCCCAGCGCCTACGGCGAGAGGATCGTCATCCGGATCCTGGACAAGACGGCCAAGATCTTCACCCTGGACGAGATCGGCCTGGCCCCGGAGCAGAGGGCGACCCTGGAGAAATACATCCATTACTCCCACGGGATCATCTTCCTCACCGGGCCCACGGGCTCGGGCAAGACCACCACCCTCTATGCCGCGCTCTCGGCCATCAACTCCAAGGAAAAGAACATCCTCACCATCGAGGACCCCATCGAATACCACCTGGAGGGGGTGAGCCAGGTCCAGGTCTCGGTGAAGAAGGGCCTGACCTTCGCCGCCGGGCTCCGGTCCTTTCTGCGCCAGGACCCGGACGTGATGATGGTGGGAGAGGTCCGCGACAGGGAGACGGCGGACATCGCCATCCGGGCGGCCCTTACGGGCCACTTGGTCTTCTCCACGGTCCACACCAACGACTCCGCCTCCACGGTGACCCGGATGATCGACATCGGGATCGAGCCCTACCTGGTCTCCTCGTCCCTCATCCTGGTCATCGCCCAGCGCCTGGTGCGCCTCATCTGCCCCCACTGCAAGGAGGGCCACCCTCCCACCAAGGAGGAGGTGCTCCGCCTCAAGGACCTGGGGATCGACCCGGACGAGTTGCCCGAGGGCAAGGTCTGGCAGGGCGCAGGCTGCGACGAGTGCTTCAATTCCGGCTTCGCCGGCCGGACCGCCCTCTACGAGATGCTCCCCATCGAAGAGCCCGTGCGGGAGAAGATCATGCAGAAGGCCTCGGCCACGGAGATCAAGGTGGACGCCATCAAGAGGGGGCTCGTCACTTTGCGGATGGACGGAATCAGGAAGGTGAAACAGGGGCTTACGACCATGGACGAGGTCCTGAGGGTCACCCAGAGAGACATCGCCTGATCGCCCTATGCCTATCTACGAATACAAGGCTTTGACCCCCCAGGGCGCCGCCAGGAGCGGGGTCGTGGACGCCGACTCCCCCCGGGAGGCGCGGGCCAAGCTCCGGGCGGAAAAGCTCATGGTCACCGAGATCGCCCCCCTGGAGGCGGGAAAGAAGAAATTCTCCCTCAAGCATTTCCTCCCCTCCTCGGAGCCGACCTTCCCCAACAAGAAGCGGCTGGAGCAGGTGGCCGCCGTAACCCGCCAGATCGCCACCCTGCTGGCGGCGGGGATCCCCCTGGCCGAGACCCTCAAGGCCGTGGTGGAACAGGCGCCGGACCGGCAGATGGAGACGGTCTTCCGGGAGATCCGGGAGAAGATCTCCCGGGGCCTCTCCTTCGGCGAGACCCTCCACGGATACCCGGCCTATTTCACGGAGCTCTACTGCAACATGGTCAAGGCCGGCGAGGCGGCGGGGAACCTGGACGAGGTCATGCGCAGGCTCGCCGACTTCCTCCAGGCCCAGGCCCGGATGCGGAACAAGGTGGGCGCCGCCATGGTCTACCCCACGATCATGATCATCCTTGGGACCCTGGTCGTGGCCGTGCTGGTGACCTTCGTGGTGCCCCAGGTGACCCAGCTCCTTCGCCGCCAGGGCAAAGTCCTCCCCCTGCCCACCCAGATCCTCGTGTCCGTGAGCAGTTTCATCCGCGACTGGTGGTGGGCCATGATGCTCGGCCTGGCCGGCCTGATCTGGCTCTTCCAGAAGATCGTGAGCACCGAGAAAGGCGGCATGCTCTGGGACCGGTTCAAGCTCAAGATCCCCGTCCTGGGGGACCTCTTTCTCAAGCAGGCCGTGGCCCGGTTCGCCCACACCTTCGCCACCCTGCTCCGCTCGGGGGTTCCCGTGCTCCAGGCCCTCCAGATCACCAAGAACATCCTGGGAAACCGGGTCCTGGCCAAGGTCCTGGACCAGGTCCACGACCACATCATGGAAGGGACGGACATCGCCACTCCCCTCAAGCTCTCCAAGGCCTTCCCCCCCGTGGTGGGTTACATGATCGCCGTGGGCGAGCAGTCGGGGAACCTGGACGAGCTGTTGGACAAGGTGGCCGACGCCTACGACGAGGAGCTGGAGGTGGCGACCCAGAAGATGACCGCCGTGATCGAGCCCCTGATCATCGTCGTCCTGGCCGTGATCGTGGGAGGAATCGTGGTCTCCATCATCCTCCCCATCCTGAAGACCATGCAGTTCTGAGAGGCGCCCCCTTCCAGGAAAGAAAAATAGGGGTTCAATAGTCAAAGACCCGATGTGCCTTGAAAAGGGCCCTCCGAGGGGCCGAGAGGTTAGGACCATGAAGAAGAGAACCGGAACGAGACAACCTGGAGGCTTCACCCTGGTGGAGCTCATGGTGGTGGTGGTGATCCTCGGGCTTTTGGCGACCCTGGTGGCCAAGAACGTGATCCCCTTCATCTTCAGGAGCTCCGTGACGGCCGCGAAGATGGACATCAAGAACATCTCCGAGGCGGTGGACCTCTACCGGACGAACAACCATGGAAAGCTCCCGGAAAGCCTGGAGGAACTCATCGAGCCCGACGAAAACGGCGAGACCTACCTGAAGGACATGACCCAGGTTCCCAAGGACCCCTGGGGCAACGAGTACCAGCTCGAGGAGGATCCGGACCGGAAAGGGGGCTACATCATCCGTTCCTTCGGGCCCGACGGAGAACCGGAGACGGACGACGACATCACCAACCTGAACCTCCACGACAGCCCCCAGCAAGGAGGGTGAGCCCATGAAGGCCCGGCGGGAGGAGGGGTTCACCCTCCTGGAACTCATGGTCGTGGTGGCCATCATGGCCCTGGCCATCCGCCTGGTCTTCCTGAACGCCGGGGCCTTCATCCCCTCCTGGCAGCTCAACGCCCAGGCCCGCAAACTGGCCAGCCGGATCTCTTTCCTGGTCTCCGAGGCCAGGATCCAGGGAAGGGCCATGGGCCTGGAATTCGACCTGGACACCCAGGGCGTCCGGACCAACCTCCCCCCCGACTACAGCCTGGCCCTGGTGGACGAGGAAACGCCCCCCCAGCTCTCCACGGACTGGCGCCGCCTGGACCCTCCGCTTGTGGTCCAATCCATCGAGATCGCCACCAAGGGCAACCTCTACCGGAGCGGATCGGTGGTCCTTCCCTTCAGTCCCTTGGGGACCACCGTGGACGCGGCCATCCTCCTCAAGAATCCCAACTACGAAAACATGGAGACCACCCTCCTGGTCCACGGTCTCACCGGGGAGGTGGAGATCCTTCCCGGCGAAGTCCACCTGGAGGAGGTCACGGAAAATGACTTCTAGCCGGTTGCGGGCACGGAAAGGGAACGGGGGCTTCACCCTGGTGGAGGCCCTGGTGGCCTTCGCCATCCTGACCTTGGCCGTGGTGGGCATGATCTGGTCCAGGTCCAAGGCGGTCCAGGAGGCCACGGAGGCCCGCAACCTGAAACTGGCGGTGAAGATCGCCCGGGAGACCCTGGACAAGCTCAAGGCGGGCATGAACCAGGAAAACCCGGTGGACCTGAACAACTGGCAGGAGGTGGAGAATTACCCGGGCTATTACGTGAGAATCATCACGGGCGACATGGAAATCTCCGACTTCGAGACCACCCTCGCCGAGGAGGAGGACGACCAGAAGGAACTGGAGCGCCTGGACCTGGAGGAAAGGCTCCGGCTGGCCCGGGAGACCAGGGCCGGGGCGGACAGCATGCCGGCGGGCGGAGGAACGGGGGCCGCCGGGGGAAACACCGGGACGGGCATGGAAAACCCCGACGGTACAGGGGAAG
>CAYQBW010000119.1:0-7478 GCA_964415725.1 uncultured Planctomycetia bacterium | reverse complement strand
GTCGGGGCCTGGGGAGGGCCGGGGTGTGCCGGTCTCATCTCAATGGTAGAGAAGGACCTTTTTTCTCTCTTTGCGGAAGGCCGAGAGGTCCTTTTCCCAGGAGGCCCGGATTTTGGGGAAGGGAAGGCCCTTTTCGATCATGGCCTGGACATCGTCGTTTTTGAGGAGCCGGTTCACCCGGGCGATCTCGAACCTGCCCGGAAAGAGGCGGTCCAGGGTTTCGGCCAGGACGATTCCGAGTTCCACGGGCCGGAGGGCCTCCCTGTCGGTGATCCGGATCCGGATCCCGCCGCAGGGTTCCCCCTTGAACTTGCTGTAGTTGGGCGTGAACCGGTGGGGCGAAAAGACCAGGCCCGCGAGCCCGGCCCGGTTCAACGCGGCGGCCAGCTTCTTTCCGTCGATCCAGGGCGCGCCCAGGACCTCGAAGGGCGCGGGCGTGCCCCTTCCCACGGAGAGGTTGGCCGCCTCCAGGAGGCCCACGCCCGGGTAGAGGGCCGCCGCACGGAGGGAGCGCATGTTGGGGGAAGGGTTCACCCAGGGGATGTCCGTCTCGTCCAGCCACTGGTTCCGGCGCCAGCCTTTCACTGGAACGACGGTGAGATCCACCCCCAGTTTCTTCCGCGCCTTGAACAGCCGGGCCAGCTCGCCCGTGGTCATGCCGTGGACCAGGGGGATCCGGGCGCAGGCGGTGAAGGAGAGCTTGTCCGGGTCGGGCAGAGGTCCGAAGATGCGGTGTCCCCCGATGGGATTGGGACGGTCCAGGACGAAGAAGCGCAGGCCCGATTGGGAGGCGGCTTCCATGGAGTAGAGCATGGTGGAGATGAAGGTGTAGAACCTGCACCCGATGTCCTGGATGTCGAAGACCAGGGCGTCCAGGCCCTGGAGCATCTCCTTGGTGGGCCGCCTTGTCTTTCCATAGAGGCTTTTGATGGGAAGTCCCGTCTCGGCGTCCCTGTCGTCGGGGACGGCCTTGTCCAGGACGCCCCGGATGCCGTGCTCGGGGCTGAAGAGGCGGAGGAGTTTCACGCCGGGAGCGTGGTAGAGGAGGTCGATATCCGATCTTCCGTCACGGGTCCGGCCCGTCTGGTTGGTGATGAGCCCCACCCGGGCGCCCCGCAGGAGGCGGAAACCGTCCTGGGCGAGAACCTCGATGCCCGGAATGGTCCCCTTGCGGTCCAGGCCGAGGGCTCTTCCCACGGCGTCCCCCACCTTGCGGCGAAGGGCGATCACGTTGCCCTTGCCGTCGGGATGGACCCGGTTGGAGAGGAAGACCACCCAACCGCCTGAGGCGGGGTCCATCCAGAGGCTGGTTCCGGTGAACCCGGAGTGCCCGAAGGAGACCCCCTTGGTGAGCCAGTGTCCCCGGGGGGAGCTGTAGGCCGAGGTCAGGTCCCAGCCCAGGCCCCTGCCGTGGGTGTGTCCGTCGGGGGGAAGGGTGGTCATGGCGCGGACCGTTTTCTTTTTGAGGATACGCGCTCCGTCCAGGGCGCCGCCGGCGAGCATCATCCGGCAAAAGCGGCCCAGGTCCTCGGCCGTGGAGAAGAGCCCGGCGTGGCCCGCCACGCCCCCGAGCAGGCGGGCCCGGGGGTCGTGGACCACGCCCCGGAGGATCTTCCCCCCCACCCGCTGGGTGGGGGCGATCTTCTTTCTCCAGGAGGCGGTGGGAAGGAAGCGGGTATGCTTCATGCCGAGAGGCCGGAAGATGTTTTCCTCGGCGAAGCGGTCCAGCCTCTTTCCCGAGACCCGTTCCACCAGTTTTCCCAGGACGATGAAGCCCACGTCGCTGTACTTGAACTTCTTTCCCGGCGGGTAGAGCAAGGGAAGGGCGCAGATCCGCTCCCAGGCCTTTTCGGGCCCGTCCCTGTAGTCCCTCAAGGGGTTGTCCGGCGTGAGGCCCCCGTGGTGGATGAGAAGGTCCTCCACGGTGATCTTCTCCTTGCCCTTGCCCGTGAACTCCGGGAGGTACCTGCAGACCGGATCGCCGAGGCGGACCTTGCCCCGCTCCACGAGAATCATCACCGAGGTGGCCGTGGCCACGGGCTTGGTGACCGAGGCCAGGTCGAAGATGGTGTCCTTGGTCATGGTCTCGGTCCGGGGCTCGACGGCCCGGTTTCCGAAGGCCCGGAAGTAGAGGGCCTTGTTCCACCGCCCCGCCAGGACCACCGCTCCCGGGCAGGCGCCCTTCTTGATGGCCCGGTCCACCTCGATCCGGATCCATTTCAATTCGGAGGGGTAGGGGAAGGAGGGGGGCGCCGCGGCGCAGGAGGCGGCGAGGAAGAGGGCCGGAAGGAACAGGATTCTCATGTTTCCTCCTTCTTTCCGAATTCGGGATCGATCTTGACGAAGGCGCAGGCCAGGAAGGCGGGAATGGTGGCGATCATGACCCAGATGAAGAAATGCCTGTAGCCGATTTGTTCCTGGATCCAGCCGCTGATCATGCCGGGAAGCATCATGCCGAGAGCCATGAAGCCCGTGGTCAGCGCGAAGTGGGCCGTCCTGTAATTACCCCGGGAGGCGTAGATCATGAAGAGCATGTAGGCCGTGAACCCGAAACCGTACCCGAACTGCTCCACGGCGATGCAGGTGTATATGATGACCGGATTGTCCGGCTGGGCGTAGCTCAGGTAGATGTAGACGGCGTCGGGAAGGTTGATGGCCACGGCCATCCACCAGAGCCAGAACTTGAGGCCTTTGCGGGAGGCCGCGATCCCCCCCAGGACGCCGCCGGCGATCAAGGCCAGGACCCCCACCGTGCCGTAGGCGAAGCCCACGGCCTCCGTGGAGAGACCCAGGCCCCCGGCGCTCCGGGCGTCCAGGAGGAAGGGCGAAGCCAGTTTCGCGAGCTGGGCTTCCCCCAGCCGGTAGAGGAGCAGGAAGGCCAGGATGGAGAGGATGTCCTTCTTTTTGAAGAAGAGGACGAAGGTCCGCCAGAACTCCTCCAGGATCCCCGCCTCGGGGCGTCTGGGGGCGGGGCCGTCGCCGGGCGGTCGGGGAAGGACGAACCGGTGGTAGAGATAGAAGAGGAGGAAGAGGCCCGCGGCGAGGAAAAAGGTGATGCTCCAGGCCAGGGGAATGTTCCCGGCCCTTGCCGTGAATGTGGCTTCAAGGGGCTTACGGATTTTAGGGTCCGCCTGGAAAACAGCAAGTGCCGGAAAACTCCAATTCTCGGGGGAAAAGGTGAAGCGTTCTCCTTCGACCAGGGTGATCCCCTTGGGCCCTCCCGAGTGTGTCACGGTAACGGCGACGACCTTTCCTTTTTCGGGCGGGCGGTTCAGGGAAAACCCCAGAACGGCCAGGTTGCCCTTTGCTTTCAGGACGGCGATTTTTTTCTCGGGACCGAAATACTCCCTCAAGAATTCACCCAAGGGTCGTGAGACGTTTCTTTCCCACCAGGAACGGCTTGCCGAACACGTGGACGAGGCTTTCCTGTTTTTTCCTCCCCCGGCGCGGGCGAATCCTTTCTGCATGTTCCACGAGCGGGCCCGGGCCGGAAGGGCATCGGTCTTCGCCGGGTCCGCCGCCCCCGCCGGGAAGGAGAGGGTCTTCGGGAAGGCCAGGATCCTGAGGGCCCCCTTTTGCGCAGGTACGGTGTGTAGGTTTTTGAGATCTAGTCCGGCGGGCGCCCCTTTCCCGGGCCTGGCGGTCAATGTGACTTCCACGGGCGGGAGTCCGGTGTGGGTTTCCAAAAAACCCGCGAGCATGACCAAAAGGCCCTGGCCGGCGATCATGGCGAAGCGGTAGAAGGTGCTCCGGATCCCCACGAAGAAGGCCTGGTCGCGCTGGGAGAGGGCGAGCATGTAGAAACCGTCGGCAGCGATGTCGTGGGTGGCCGAGGAGAATGCCAGAAGCCAGAAGAACAGGAGAGTCCACTGGAAGAAGCCCGGAAGAGGGGCCGTCAAGGCCACGCCCCCCAGTCCGGCCCCAACCAGGAGCTGAGCCCCGAGAATCCAGGAGCGCTTGGTCTTGTAGAGATCCACGAAAGGGCTCCACAGGGGCTTGATCACCCAGGGCAGGTAGAGCCAGCTCGTGTAGAGTGCGATCTTCGCGTTGGAGACCCCCATCCTCTTGTAGAAGATCACCGAGGCCGTCATGACCAGGACGTAGGGGATGCCCTCGGCGAAGTAGAGGGTGGGCACCCAGGCCCAGGGGTTCTGGAAGAAAGAGGGTTTCTCGGCCATCGGGTCTCCCGGGGAAGGAGGAGAGCGGCGCGCCCCGCGGCGCGGGAGAGACCCGTATCTTTCCTTTTCTTTCAGGGCCGGGCAAGGAGAAGAAAAGAAGGCGAAACGGGCCGTTTTCCAGCATGGACCCGGCGCGCCGTTTGAAAAGGGCCCTGATTGACAGAGGCCACAAAAGTCTCGTCTGGTTCTGAACTGGGTGACAGCTTCGGAACCGGCCCCCCGACGTCACGGGACCGGATCTCCGATCCGGGTCCTTCATTTCCCGGTCATGGCATGCCAGGATCTGGGCCTGCCTGGACCATCACGAAAGGAGCCTTCCCCCGTGAGACGAACGCGAATCCTTTTGGCCGCCACCTGGGTTTTCCTGGTTCTTCTCTTTCCCTGGCTGGTCTCCTGCCGGAGCCTCCCGCCCCGGCACGGGCCCTTCCTCCGGGGGGTCTGGGTTCCCCGGTGGGACTTCAAGACCCGGGAAGACGTGGACCGGATCATGCGAAACGCGGCGGACATGGGCTTCGACCACGTGCTCTTCCAGGTCCGGGGCTCGGCGGACGCCTTCTACCGGTCGGAACTGGAGCCCTGGAGTGACGCCCTGGGGGGCAAGGACCCGGGCTTCGATCCTCTCCAGGAGGCGGTGGTCCGGGGACACGCCCTTGGGCTCAAGGTCCACGCCTGGGTCAACGTCGCCCCCGGCTGGCGGGGCGTGAAGCCCCCCATCTCGCGACGCCACGTCTTCTACACCCACCCGGAGTGGTTCCTCGTAGGAAGGGACGGGAAGCGCCAGCCCTTGAAACCGAACTACTACGTGAGCCTCAATCTTTGCCTCCCCGAGGTGCGGGACCACATCACGGCGGTCATGGAGGACATCGCCCGCCGCTACGATATCGATGGAATCCACCTGGATTATATCCGGTTCCTGGAGAGGAAGAAGGGGGAAGACTACCCCTACGACGAGAGGACCCTCTCCCTCTACGAGCGGGAGACGGGCCTCACCCCCCACGTGGATCCGGCCAGGTGGGATTCCTGGAGGAGGGGGTGCGTCAACAAGCTGGTCCGGAACATAAGCGCCGCCGCCAAAAAGGTCCACCCCGGGCTGGTCCTCTCGGCGGCGATCATCAAGAGGATGGACTACGCGAAGAAGGAGCTTTTCCAGGACGCCCGGCTCTGGGCGGAGAAAGGCTGGGTGGACGCCTTCTATCCCATGAACTACGAGCGTTCCAACAACGAGCGGTTCGCCGCGTATTGCCGGGAGACAGTGGAACTCCGGCGCTACGGGGCCAGGGTCCTGGAGGGGATCGGGTCCTGGCTCCACGGGAAGAATCCATCCATTTCGGTAGAACAGATCCGTCTCGCCCGTGAACTCGGGGCCGACGGCATCGCGATCTTCAGCTACGCCGCCCTCTTCCCCTCGGCCGCATCCCCGGCGGGCCTGCCCGAGAAAAAGGAGATGGCCGCCCTGCGGGAGGCCCTGAAGCCCGTGATCCTGGGGATCGAGCCCTGAAAGAGGGAGGCCGGGTCACCGGAGAACCAGGTCCCGGGCGCCGCCGGGGGGGATAGTCAACCTGGAGTCGGAGTAGATCTCTTCGCGCTTCTTCCCCTTCATGAAAGAGGCCCGCCATTCGTATTCGCCCTCCGGGAGATTTCCCCGGAAGGTCCCGCCGGGAGCCAACGGGAGGGAGAATTCCAGCTCGAAGGGGGTGGAAGGATCGGTGGTCCCGGCGGGGAGACGGGTGAAACGAATCACCCCGGGGCCGGCGGGCTTTCCGTCCTCGTCCAGGAGTTTCCCGGACACCGGGTATTTGGGGAGGTCTTTGGACGGATCCTCCCTCGGTCCCAGGAGAACCGGGATCGGCCCGGAAGGCTTGGGAGGGACGGTGAGGCGGCCCCGGGCCACCCACTTGCGGCCCTTTTTCCCGGAGATCCAGATTTCCATGACGTAATCCCCCGCCGGAGCCTTGAGCGAGATGTCATCGCCCGGGCCCCAGGCGTAACCGAAAAGGGGCTTTTTCATGGGCCCTCCGGCGGGGATGAGCTTGTATCCCTCGTAATATTCGCCTTTGCCCGCTGGCGGATCGGGCCGGACCCGGAAGGAGATCACCGGAAAGGCGTGGAGGATCACGTCGTGGGTTCTCCCTGGTCCGGTGATCTCCACCACGGTGTTTTCGGAGGACACGAAGTTCGCCGAGCGGACAAAGACCTCCCAGGAACCGGGTTTGACGTTTTGGAGAAGAAAGGTTCCGTCCGTTCCGGTGACGGCCTGGACGGGGCGGGTGTAGGGGGCGCGCGGGCCCTGAGGTTTCCTCCTTCGGGCCTCCACCATCACCCCCCCGAGGGGGCGGCCGCCGGGTCCCAGGACCTTCCCCCGGACGGCGCCCAGGGCCAGGTCGAAGTCCACCCGGAGGTCCCCGCCCGGCGGAAGGTGGACTGTTTTCCGGGCCAGGCTCCTGGGGGCGCCCTCGAAGCCGGGGTCCTGGAAGAGAACCAGGACTTTCACGTCGCCGGCGGGAACACCGGAGATCGAATAGGCTCCGTTCGGGCCGGTCGGGGCCGAGGGAATTCTATCACCCGATGTTTCCGCCGCCACCACGAAGCCGGCCGCGGACTTCCCCCGGACATGGAGGATTCCGTGGATCCTTCCGGTCTTTTCCTTCTCCTCGCCCAGGCGGAAGACGACCTTCTTGGTTTCCCCCGGGCCGACTTGGATGGATTTTCTCTGTTGGAAGAGCCGGCCCCGGCCGGACGCTCCCAACTGGTATGTCATGGATTCCAGGGGACCCGGGGGAAGAGGTTTGTGGAGGATGACTTCCCATTTCCCGGGCGCCACGGAGGGAAAGAGGAAGGTCCCCTTCGCGGTGACCCGGGCGGCCTTGAGGGGGACCGGGGAATCCTGTCCCACCAGGAAGATTTCATTGGGGGCGTCTTTTCCCCGGCCGGGGGGAGGGATCACCCAGCCCTCGATCCGTCCCGGGGAGAGGACCACCACCAGGGGGGCCCGGGCGGGGAGTTCCACCTTTTTCAAGGCGTTTCCCGCCCGGGGGTGCTGGACGGCGATGGTCACCTCCCCCGGGCGGAGATCCTCCAGGCGGGCCCATCCGCGGCTGTCGGTGAAGACGGGACGGAACCGGAAGAAAGGGAGCCTTTCCGTGAAGAGGAACATGTCCAAGGCGGGAAAGACCCGGGCCTGTTTCACGGGCCTACCCGCCCCGTCCCGGACGAAGACTTCCAGGGAGCAGGATTTTTGGAAGACAACTTAACAGTTAAAAATTTCCGGTGGCCGATTTAGGCCGAAAGTTTCATTCCAGG
>CAYQBW010000118.1:0-7490 GCA_964415725.1 uncultured Planctomycetia bacterium | reverse complement strand
GGCCTGGGGCATCCATGGGCTACATCAACCTGGCCGACAAGACCATCAACGCCAAGCTCGTCTACTACGGGGTGGGCCTGGGAGGGAAGACCACCTCCCTCCAGGCGATCCACGAAGTGCTCTGCCCCAGGAACGAGGTGAAACTGGTCTCCATCAACACCGACCAGGACGCCACCCTGCTCTTCGATTTCCTCCCCCTCAACCTGGGGAGCGTGGAAGGATTCAAGATCCGCATCCAGGGCTTCACCGTCCCGGGCCAGCCCAAGTACCGGGTCATGCGGAAATACGTGCTCTCCGGGGCGGACGCCGTGGTCTTCGTCATCGATTCCCAGGCCTCCCGCCTGGAAGAGAACCTCAAGTCCCTGGAGGACCTGAAGGCCAACCTGGTGGCCAACAGCCTCAGCCCGGACACCATTCCCCTGGTCCTCCAATACAACAAGAGGGACCTTCCCGACCTGGTCTCCATCGAAGAACTGGACGAGAAATTCAAGTGGCGGGACGTCCCCGCCTTTCCCACGATCGCCACCGAAGGGGAAGGGGTCTTCGAGGCCTTCGTCGAGGCCACGAAGCTTCTGGTGGAAGCCAAGATCCTCCAATACGGCCTGGGGAAAGGCACGGTGGACCCCAGCGAGGTGGCCCAGGGGGCGGCGCGGAAGCTCTTCCAGATCAAGGAGACCCGGAAGGCCCCGGCCCAGGCGGATTCGCCCACCTTCGACAGGGTGACCCTCTCGGTGCCCGAGGAAGCGGCCGCTTCCGTTCTCGGCGGGGGACCAGGGTCCAGGGGAGAGGCCTTCTCGCCCATCACCCCCAAGGACCTCCTGGAAAAGAGCGGCTCCTGCTCCCTGGTGGAGGCCGAAGCCGAAGAAGAATCCGCTCCCGAGGAGGATCCCGAGGAACTTCCCGTCCTGGAGGACCTGATCGAGGAAGGGGAAGAGGCCGAGGCGGAAGCCCAGCCCCCAGGGAGGCCGGCCCCCCAAGGGGAGGGGGAATCGGAGCAGCTCCTCGGGCAGGTGGTGCAGACGAACGTGGAGCTGGCCGAGCTCTACGCCGAGCTGGCGGAATACAAGAATCTCCTGGAGCGCAAGAACAACGAGCTCGTGGAGATCAGCCAGACCATCAGCCACGACCTCAAGAAGCCGCTCACCGCCCTGAAGACGGTCATCTCCCTCCTCAAGCAGGGCTACCTGGGGGAACTCTCGGAGCAGCAGGCCGACGCCGTCCAGAACGCCTACGAGGCGTCCCAATACATGGAAGAGCTGATCGAGGACATCCTGGACTCCACCCGGCTCGACCACGACGGGATGACCCTCAAGGTGGAAGAGGTGGACATGACCCTTCTGGTGGGGGAGATCCTGAGAAGGCTCAAGTATCATCTGACCGAAACCAACGTGGCCGTGCGGGTGGAACCCCTCCCCACGGTGCGTTGCGATCCCTGGGCCATGACCAAGGTCTTCACCAACCTGATCGGAAACGCCGTCAACTACAGGGACCCCACGAGAGGTCCCTTCATCCACGTCTCGGCCCGGGAGGACGAGGAAGGTTTCACATTCCTGGTGGAGGACAACGGCATCGGGATCCCCCGGGAGGACCAGGACAAGGTCTTCCGGAAGTTCGAAAGGGGATCCAACACGGGCGGGATCAACGGCACGGGCCTGGGCCTCTACATCGTCCGCGAGCTGGTCCGCAAGCACGGGGGCGACGTGACCTTCACCTCCAAAAAGGGCGAGGGAACGACCTTCCAGGTCTATCTCCCCAGGGAACCGCTCATCCCGGAGGAAGAGGAATAACCGGGGGGGCCTTCTCCTCTATACCGGGCCTAGCCTTTCCCCTTCTCCAGGGCGTCCATCTCCTTGCTCTTGCCGGCTACGAAGAGGGTGTCCCCCTTCTTCACGGTATAGTCCGCCGGGGGCAGGAAGACGGTCTTTCCCTTGTCCGCCGGCTCCACGGCCAGGACCATGATCCCGAAGCGGTTGCGCAGGTCCAGTTCCTTGAGGGTCTTCCCGTGGAAGGACTTGGGGGTTTCCACCTTGTCCACCCGGTAACCTCCGGGAAGGGGAAGGTATTCCAGGAAATTGGGATTCAGGAGGGTCCGGGCCGTGCGCCGGGCCATGTCCCGCTCGGGGAAGAGCACCTTGTGGGCCCCCACGGCCTCCAGGATGGCCTTGTGATCCTGGGAGATGGCCTTGGCCACGATGTAGGGGATTCCCATGTTCTTGAGGTGGAGCGTGCACATGATGCTGGCCTCCACGGATTCCCCGAGACTCACCACCACGGCGTCCACCGATTTCGGAACCACGCTTTCCAGGGCCTTCCGGTCCCGCACGTCCATGGTCACCGCCTGGACGACCTTGTCCCGGATGGCATTGACCTTCTCCTTGTCCTTGTCCACCGCCAGGACCTCACAACCCAGGGCCGTGAGGTTCTCCGCCAGGTGGCTTCCGAACAGGCCCAGTCCGATCACGCAGATTTGACGCATCCGGGACGCTCCTTGTTACGAGGCCGTGTCTCCGATCCGGGTCAACCCAGCATCACCTGCTCCTCAGGATAGCCGACCTTGGGTCCTTTTTCCGGTCCCCGCGCGAAAGTCGCCAGGGTGAGGGGGCCCAGCCTCCCGGCGAACATGAGGACCATCAGCGTCGCCTTCCCCAGGGCCGAGAGGGTGGGCGTGACCCCCGTGGAAAGGCCCACCGTCCCCAGGGCGGAGGCGGCCTCGAAAAAGTAGGACGTAAGAAAGCTCCCCTGCTCGTGGAAGGGCACGGCCTTCCCCTCGGTGAGGGAAAGGACGAAGGTCCCCGCCGCAAGGAGGAGGAGCACCGAGGAAGCGATGATCACCGAACGCTTGCCCGCTTCCAGGGGGATCTCCCTTTTGAAGATCGTTACGTTCTCCTCCCCCCGAAGCCAGGAGCGGAGGGAAGCGAAGAAAACCACGAAGGTCGTGGTCTTCATGCCACCCGCCGTGGAGCCCGGAGAGCCGCCCACGAGCATCAGGCAGACCAGCAGGAGAAGGGCGGGCGTGGTGAGGGCGCCGATATCCAGGGTGTTGAACCCCGCCGTCCGGGGGGTCACGGACTGGAAGAGGGAAGCCAGGACCTTCTCCCCGGGGGGAAGTCCGGCCAGGGAATTCCCCGATTCGAAAAGAAAGAAGAGGACCGCGCCCAGGACGATCAGGCCCAGGGTCGTCCAGAAGACCAGCCTGGTGTGCAGGCTGAAGAGGACGGGCAGATCCTTTTTGCGGTGGTGGAAGATCCTCCTGGTCACCTCGAAGAGCACGATGTGGCCCAGGCCCCCTGTCACGATGAGCCCCATGATCACCAGGTTCACCACCGGATCGCCACGGAAGCGGACCAGGCTATCGCTCCAGAGAGAGAACCCGGCGTTGCAGAAGGCCGAGACGGAATGGAAGAGGGCGGGGAAGAGGGCGGCCTGGTTTGCTCCAAGCCGGATCCAAAGGAGCACGGCCCCCAAAGCCTCCACTACGGCCGTGACGACCACGATGAAGACCAGGATCTTCCCGAACTTTCCTGAGGACTGCTCCGGGAGGAAGACGTCCTGGAGGACGTAGTGGTTCCGAAGAGAGAGCCTCCTGCCGAGGAGGGAGCCCAGGAAGGCCGAGAAGGTCATGATCCCCAGGCCTCCCACCTGGATGAGCCCCAGGATCACCCACTGGCCGGCCAGGGAGAAATCCCCGCCCGTGTCCTTGGTGACCAGCCCCGTGACGCAGACGGCGGAGACGGACGTAAACAGCCCGTCCAGGAAGGCCACGGGATGGACCTGGCAGAAAGGCATGCTGAGAAGGGCCCCGCCCAGGAGGATGACGGCGGCGAAGCTGAGGATCAGCACCGCCTGGGGCCGTGCCAGGAGTCCTCCCAGGGCTCCTTCCTTGGACGGCGAAGGAGCGTCTTCCCCGGGAAATTCATCCCTCACGGGATTTCCTCCGGTAGGAACACCACCAGTAGATGAGCCCGGCGGCGAGGATCATGAGAAAGCAGAGTTCCTGGCCCCGGGAGAAGGGCCCCAGGACGAACCCGAGCTGGGGATCGGGCTGGCGGAAGAACTCGATGAAGAAGCGGAAGAAGCCGTATCCTCCGAGAAAGAACGCCACGTAGGCCCCGGAAGGAAGGCGGAACCCTCTCTTGCGGTCCCAGGTATAGATGCGCCAGAGGATGAGCCCCAGGACGACCCCCTCCAGGAGGGCCTCGTAGACCTGGGAAGGGTGGCGGAGGGGAACCAGGGGGGCGATCTTCTCCCAGGTCCCGTCCTTGAGGGCCTTGAGGATGGCCACCTCTTCCTCCCGGGGACTTCGCGTGACGTAGGGGAGCCTTCCCAGTTCCCGCAGTTTTTCCAGGGCCACCGGGTCCCGCGGAAAGCGCATCGCCCAGGGGAGCCAGGAGGGGGCCACGCGCCCGAAGAGTTCGCCGTTGATGAAGTTGGCCATCCGGACCAGGAAGATCCCGGGCGTGATGGCCAGGGCCAGGCCGTCGCCCACCCGCCAGAAAGGAGCCTTCTTGATCCTGGTGTAGAGGATCGTGGCCACCGTGACCCCCAGGAGGCCACCATGGAAGGAAAGCCCACCGGTCCAGATCTTCACCAGGTCTCCCGGGTGGGTGAGGAGAGATGGCTCGTAGAAGAGGGCGTATCCGAGGCGGCCTCCCAGGACCACGCCCACGACGAGCCAGAGCAAAAAGTCCGCCGTTGCCTCGGGAGAGAGGGGAAAGAACCCCCGCCGGGAGAGCTTCTTGAGGATCCAGAGCCCAACGGCGAATCCAACGAGGTACATCAATCCGTACCAGCGGATGGCAAGGCCTCCCCCCAGGGGGAGAAGAACCGGATCGATGCCGTGATAGGGGATCTCTCCAAGCATGCGGATCGAACTCCTGAGTCACCCGGACCCCAGGCCCGGGAAGCCTGGGATCCTATGCAAGGAGGGATCCCTCCGCCAGTGACGCTTCGACAAAACTCGTAGGGGACGCCCGAGGGACGGCGCCCAAGCGCCGTCCCGACGGTGGTCCCGCGGTGGGGCGACAACAGGTTGTCCCCCTCCCCCCCGGAAGGTAGCCTGGGTCCATGGAATCCACGCCAGACCCTATCGAGAGCGCCATCCGGGAAAGCCTCCGCGCCAAGGAGGCTCTCTTGGCTTTGAGGAAAGAAATCGAAGAATTCTGCCGCCTGGGCCGGTCCGTCCTGGATGGGGGAGGAAAGATCCTCCTTTGCGGGAACGGGGGAAGCGCCTGTGACGCCGCCCACGCCTCCTGCGAACTCGTGGGCTGGTTCCGGGACAAAAAGAGGGGCCCCATGCCGGCCCTGGCCCTGGGCTTCGAAACCCCGGCCCTCACGGCCATGGCCAACGACGAGGGCTACGAAGAGGTCTTCGCCCGCCAGGTCCAGGCCCTGGGGCGCCCGGGGGACCTCCTGGTGGGAATCTCCACCTCAGGCCGCTCCCCCTCGGTGGTGCGGGCCTTGGAGCGGGCCTCCTCCCTGGGGTTGAAGACGGCGGCCCTCACAGGCGAGGAGGGCGGTCCGGCGGCACGGGCGGCGGACTTCGCCCTCCGGATTCCCTCCCGGGACACCCCCAGAATCCAGGAATGCCACCTCCTGGTCCTCCACATCTTCTCGGAGTGGATGGAGAGCCGCCCATCCTGAACCGGAAATCCACCTTTTTTCCCCTCCTGGTTTTCCCCCGGGGGGAGACCCCCTATTCTTCCCCTACCTGCCAGGAGGTTTCGATATGCAAGACTTCACCCGCCTCATCCTTCCCGACGTCCGGGAACTCCTCGCCCAGGGGGACCACGAAGAGGTCGCCCGGGAGCTGGAGAGGCTTCACCCGGCGGACATAGCCGACATCCTCTCCCACCTGGAGCCCGACGAAGGAGCGGCCCTTTTCATGGCCCTTTCCCCCCAGGACAGGGTGGAGGTCTTCAAGCACCTGGACGAAAGCGTCCAGGTGGACCTGGTGGAACGGGTGGGACGGGGGCCCATGGTGGAGGTCATCGAGGCTCTTTCCTCGGACGACCGGGCCGACTTGATCCAGGCCCTCCCCGAAGAAACCCAAAAAGAGATCCTTCCCCTCCTGGCCCAGGCGGACCGGAACGAGGTCCGGCGCCTCCTCTCCTACCCGGAGGACTCGGCCGGGGCCTTGATGTCCACGGAGTTCGCCTCCATCCCTCCCGACATCACCGTCCGGGAAGCCCTGGAATCCTTGAGGAGGATCGCCCCCAGCCGGGAGACCATCTACTACATCTACGTCCTGGACGAAAACCAGCGCCTCGTGGGGGTGGTCTCCTTGAAGGACCTGGTCCTGGCCCACCCGGACGACCGGATCCGGGACATCATGACCAAGGACGTCATCGTGGTCCGGGTCGACGACGACCAGGAAGAGGTGGCCCGGGCCGTGGAGAAATACGACTTTCTGGCCATTCCCGTGGTGGACGGCCTGGGCCGCATGGTGGGGATCGTCACCCAGGACGACGTGATGGACGTCATCCGGGACGAGGCCACGGAAGACGCCCAGAAGATGGCGGCCATGGAACCCCTGGAGACGAGCTACCTCCATTCGGGGTTCTTCGAACTGGTCCGCAAGAGGGGAACCTGGCTGGTCCTGCTCTTCTTCGGGGAGCTGATCACCTCCCAGACCCTGGCGGCCTACGAGTCCACCTGGTCTTCCCTGGCCATCCTGGTGGCCCTGATCCCGCTGATCAATTCCAGTGGCGGGAATACGGGGGGACAGTCGGCGGTGCTCGTGATCCGGTCCCTTGCCCTTGGGGAGATCACCCCACGGGACTGGTTCCGGGTGGTGCTCAGGGAGATCGGACAGGGCCTGGTGCTGGGGATGATCCTGGCCCTGGTGGGGGTGTGCCGGGTCCTTTTCTGGGGGGACGCGGGAAACGCCGTTCCGGAAATGCAGCTCGCCCTGGCCGTGGCGCTCTCCCTGCTCACCGTCGTGACCCTGGGGGCCTTCCTGGGTTCCACGATTCCCATGATCTTCAAGAAACTGGGAATGGACCCGGCGGTCATGTCCAACCCCTCCCTCTCTGTGACCATGGACATCCTGGGGATGCTCACCTACTTCAACGTGGTGCGCCTGGTCCTGCAGATCTAGGAAGGGGCGGCTTCGTATCTACCAGTCCCCCCAGGAAGGCTCTTCCTCGGGGGACTCGGGCCGGATCTTCTCGGGCTGGACCTTTACGGCCGGGGGAATGTCCCTCTCCTCCTCGCTCGGGATTCTGCACCTGCCTTCGGGGGGGCACATGGTCTCCTTCGGATCCCGGCGGGAACGTTTTTTCCTGCGGGTTCCCTTTGCCGGGGCGCGGGAAGACCGGGCCTCCCTTTTCTCTTTCCGGGTCCCTTTTTTCGCGCCGGCATCCTTGGCCCCTTCCCCGCCGGAGGAAGCCGATTCCGCCTCCGGGGCCTTCGCGGCCCCACGCTTCCGGCCCTTCCGGGCCTTCTTCTTTTTCTTCACCCCCTCCCCGGGAGTCGATGCCTCCGCCGGGGCG
>CAYQBW010000117.1:0-7496 GCA_964415725.1 uncultured Planctomycetia bacterium | reverse complement strand
GGCCTTCCTTGGAAAGATGCGGGCCGGCCAGGCGGGCCGGATCACGGGGAGGCGCTTGGGCCAGGTGGAGGGGTCGCGGGGGATCCTGGCCAGGAAGGGACCTTGGTGGTCGTGGTCCAGAAGCGCCAGGGTCTTGCCGTCGGGGGAGGGCACGCAGGCGACCACCCCTCCCAGGGTGTGGGTCACAGGGACCACCTTTTGGACCCGGTCGCCTGGGCCCAGGGTGAGGCAGAAGGCGTCGGCCACGCCCGTGGCGTCGGAGCAGAAATAGATCTCCCTCCCCCCGGGGGCCCATACGGGATGGAGGATCCGGCCGCGGCGTTCCAGGAGGACGGTCCGTTTTTTGGGGTGGGAGAGGGGGGCCAGGACCAGGCGTGAGCCTTCCTTGAAGGTCTCCACCCAGGCGAGCTGGGGCTCCCTTCCGGACCCGGTCGGGCGGAAGGCCGGGCTCCAGGGCATGTCCCGGGCCGGGAGGAGGGTGGTCTCCAGGACCTTACGTTCGTCCCGGTCCAGGCGCAGGAGGACCAGGCGGGTGCTTCCGGTTTCGGTAAACCGGATGGCGGCGAGCAGGCCCTTGCCTTTCTTTTTTGGGAGAAAGTCCGGCTGGAGGAGTCTTCTTCCGAAGACCCAGGATCCCAGGTGGACCCAGCTGATGCTCCGCCAGTCGTATTCGGCCCAGACCAGGAGGCCCGGAGCGGGGGAGCGGAGGTTGCCGAGCTGGTGGCCCGTCTCGCTTCTCACCTCGATCCGGCCGTCTGGATGGAGGATATGGAGCCTGGGCCTTCCGTGGATGGGGCGGGCCATGTAGGCCAGTCTTCCCCCCGGGAGCCAGGCCGGGGCGCCGAGAAGGGTGTCGGCCGGGGTGAGGCGTACGAGATGGGTGGGGGGGACCCGGCGGAGGAGGCGGAGGTTTTCTTCTTCCTCTTTCATAAGGGCCGCCCGGGCGCGGGCCAGGAGTTTCTCGTGGGTGGCCCCGAGCAGGGGAATGGGGGCGTCGTCGAAAAAGAAGGGGTTTTGGCGGGCCTGGAGGTCCACCAGCCGCCACATCTTCTTTCGCGTGCCCAGAAGGGCGGCCAGGTAGCGGGTATAGGCGGCGCCGTAGAGATAGGCCCGGTTGCCGAAGGGCCAGAGGTGCCAGGTGATCCGCCAGTCCCGGGCCTTGGGAATCTTGCCCGCCGCGGCGTCCAGGCGCCAGACCATGTGGACCAGGGGATCCCTGCCCCGGCCGGCCCAGGGGCTTCGGGGATCGGCGTAGGTCGTCTCGGCCCAGATGGCCAGTCCTTCCAGCCAGAAGCGGGGCATGGTCTGGTGGGCGGGGGTGGAAAAGAGCCAGACCAGCCCGGAGAGGGGGTCCATGGGAAGGACTCTCCCGAAGACGCTCTCCAGCTGGGCCCGGAAGCCATAGTTGCGGTCATTGGAAATCTGGTGGGCCAGCTCGTGGACAAGGGTGCGCTCCAGGGGCCTGTATCCGTCGAAGATGGTGGAGGCCCCCCTGGGAAGGGCCAGGTCCACTTCCACAAGGGGGAAGGGAACGACAAAAGAATAGCCGTTGTGGTTGTCCGTCCAGTCCCCGAAGAGAATGGGGAGCTTATCTTTGGGCTGGAAATCGGCGTCCTCGCACATGGCCCGGTAGATCCGGTCGGCCTGGGCGGCGAGAGCCCTGAGTGCCTCCCGGCGCTTCCAGGGCACGTAGGCCACCACCCTCTTCCCCTCGATCCGGGCCATCCGGGCGCCGGGCCAGACCAGGGGCTGGGCCCGCCCGGCGCGGGCCGGGAGAAACAGGAGAAACCAGGAAAGCCCCGCAAAGAGAAGAAGCTTTTTCACGTCCGCCTCGGAATATGGCTGGAGAATGCCGGATGGTAGAAGGAGACCCGGGGTCGGTCCAGGGACTACAGGAAGAGGGCTTCCCGTCTTGAACGGGAGAAAGGCTTTCCATGGTTTCCATTGAAGGAAAGGTGAGGATGGCCTAGGCTTTCCTAGCTAGGAATCATTCCGGACAAGGAGGCGTGGTGTGAAGGTGCCCCCGGAGGTGGTGGAGGGCCGGCTGGAGCGGTTCATGGAGGTGGCCGTCCAGGCGGGGCTCAAGCTCACCCACCAGCGGCTGGTGATCTACAAGGAGCTGGCCCGCACGGGGGAACATCCCGACGCGGAGACTCTCTTCCGGAGGGTCCGGAAGAAAGTGCCCACGATCTCCAGGGACACGGTCTACAGGACCCTCTGGGGCCTGCAGGAGCTGGGCCTGGTGGAGACTCTGGGCCATCCGGGCAGGCAGGTGCGCTTCGATGCCAACCTGGACAAGCACCACCACTTCGTCTGCACCCGCTGCGGCAAGGTGGAGGACGTCTACGCCCCGGAGTTCGACCGGCTCTCTCCGCCCGGGAGGGTGAAGAAGCTGGGCCGGGTGGAGCGGATCGCCGTGGAACTGAGAGGGGTCTGCGCCGCCTGCGCCGCGAAGGAGAAAGAGAGGGGGAAGGGGAGGTGAAAAATTTTTTCCGGGGCTTGAATCGGAATAATTCCTAACTAAGATAAAAACCTATCAAGGACGAGATCGAATCGGACCTTCACCTTTTCCACGCGAGGAGCAAAGCCATGAAGAAGAATCCCAAGGAAGCACAGAACCGCCTCACCACGTCCCAGGGGGCGCCTATCCCAGACGACCTGGACTCCCTCTCCGCCGGGCCCGGGGGTCCCCTTCTTCTGGGGGACGTCCACTTGCTGGAGAAACTGGCCCACTTCGACCGGGAGCGGATTCCCGAGCGGGTGGTCCACGCCAAGGGCGCCGGCGCCTGGGGATGGTTCGAGGTGACCCACGATGTGAGCCGCTACACCCGGGCGGCCTTCCTCTCGGAGGTGGGCAAGAAAACCGAGGTCTTCGCCCGCTTCTCCACGGTGGGGGGTGAGAAGGGCTCGGCCGACTCCGAGCGCGACCCCCGGGGATTCGCCGTCAAGTTCTACACCGAGGAGGGGAACTACGACTTCGTCGGGAACAACACGCCGGTCTTCTTCATCCGGGATCCCCTGAAGTTCCCGGACTTCATCCACACCCAGAAGCGGAACCCCGCCACCAACCTGAAGGACCCGGACATGTTCTGGGACTTTCTTTCCCTTACGCCCGAGTCGATCCACCAGGTGCTGATTCTCTTCTCCGATCGGGGGACGCCCAGGGGATACAGGAACATGAACGGGTATTCGGGGCACGCTTTCATGTGGTACAACGACAAGGGCGAGCGCTTCTGGGTGAAGATCCACTTCAAGACCGACCAGGGGATCGCCAACCTGACGAGGGAGGAGGCGGAGCGGCTGGCCGGCGAGGACCCGGACCACGCCACCCGGGACCTCTACGAGAGCATCGCCGCCGGCAAGCATCCTTCCTGGACGGCCTACATCCAGGTCCTGACGCCCCGGGAGGCCGAGGCTCTCCCCTTCGACCCCTTCGATCTCACCAAGGTCTGGCCCCACTCGATCGCGCCCTTGAGGCCTTTCGGAAGGCTCGTCCTGGACCGGAACCCCTCCAATTACTTCGCCGAGGTGGAGCAGAGCGCCTTTTCGCCGGGGAACCTGGTGCCCGGGATGGCGCCCTCGCCGGACAAGATGCTCCAGGGAAGGCTCTTTTCCTACCCCGACACGCACCGCCACAGGCTCGGGCCCAACTACCACCTGATCCCGGTCAACGCGCCCAGGGCGGCCCGGGAGAGAAACTACCAGAGGGACGGAGCCATGCGGGTGGACGAAAACGGGGGCGGAGGGCCCAACTACTGGCCCAACAGCATGGGCGGCCCTGCTCCCGAGCCTGGCTTTGCCCCTCCGGGGATTCCCGTGTCCGGCCTGGCGGCCCGGCACAGACCGAAAGGCGGGGACGAGGATTTTCTCCAGGCCCGCGCCCTCTACCAGAAGGTCATGAGCGACACCGACCGGGCCCACCTGGAAGGGAACCTGGCGGCCCACCTCTCGGGGGCCAAGAAAGAGATCCGGGAGCGCCAGCTCGCGCTTTTGGAGAAAGTCGACCCCGGCCTGGCGAAAAACGTGGCCGGCCTGATCGGGTGAGGCCCGATCGCGGGACGACCGTCGGGACGGCGCTGTGCGCCGTCCCTCGGGCGTCCCCTACACCGGATGTAGGGGCCGCCGGAGCCTTCGTCGCCGGAGGCGACACAGGCGAACGTCGGCCCGGGATGGTTCCGGGAATGGGGAATCGTCCCGGCGCCTGGGAAATCGCGGGACGACCGTCGGGACGGCGCTGTGCGCCGTCCCTCGGGCGTCCCCTACGGCGTTCCCTACGTTTATTTGAAGACGGTCAACTTGACGAATCCGCCTTTCTGGGCGGGGACGGGTCCGGCCATGGCGACCCAGACTTCTCCCGCGGCGGGGCGCATCACCAGGCTCCAGACGGCGGCTCCGCTGTAGGTGAGGGGACCGCGTTTCCCGCTCTTGTAATACTGGACGTCCTTGGACAGGACCTTGTCCTTGGCCCAGATGTCGGCGATGGCGTCGGCGTCCAGTTCATCCCATCCCACGTATTTCTTCCACTTCATGGAGTATCGCTCGCCGATGAGCGACAGCATGGTCTTCACCGTGATCTTCCCGTAGTTCTTCTCCAGGAGTTCCCGCGTCCGGTCGTAGCGGCCCTTGGTCCACCCAGGAAGGCTCTTCTGCCAGGACTCGATGGAGTCCAGCTCCAGGTGGTAGGCCTTCTTCTGGAGGGCCGGCATGTTGACCGGGCCCTTGTAGCCCTGCCAGCCGGGGAAACAGTTGAAGTGGTTGGTGGACCAGATGGTCCCCTGGTCTTTCTGCGGATAACGCAAGGCCACGGCGCCGGCGGTGGTCTCGATCACCAGGGCCTTTCCCGTCTTGGCGTCGGCCACGAGAAAGATGTTGCCGCAGGGCCTGGGGTAGACGGTGAGGATGTTGACCGCGTCGCCCAGGCTGTCGGCGTATTTCAAAAGCAGAAGGGCCAGGAAGTGCCATCCGGCTCCCCGCATGGTCTCCCTGTCGGAGCGGCTGATCTGCATCCCGAAACAGACCTTCCTGTCGTTGAACCCCTCGATCCCCGAGATCCATCCAGGGTAGGTAGGCGTAAAATAGGCGTAACCCCCGTCCGTGGGCTGGACGGCCAGAACGATGGGGTGGCGGCGGATCTCGGGCGTGGCGTACCAGTCCATGTTCTTGGCGACGATCATGTCGCCGTCCCGGACGGCCGGGCCGGCGGCGCAGACGGTCATGCACCCTCCCCGGTAGGGCGGGTTGGGGATTCGTTTCCCGGCGGGAAGGTCCTCCTCGATGGAGCAGGGTCCCTTGTGGAGCATCTTGCTGTCGTTGACGGTGTTCCACATGAGGATGTCGTCATAGGTGAGGTCCGATCCCGCGGCGGCCAGGGCGTCGGCCATGCCCTTCATCTCCTCCCGGAATTCGGGAGGGATGTATCCTTCCATGACCTCCTTGCCCCTCCGGATCCTCTCCAGGCCTTTCTCGTAATTCTTGTCCCCGATGTAGAGGGCGAACATGGTCATCCCGGACTTCAGGGTCTCCTCGATCTCGTTCTTGAGAAGAGTCCCGTACTGGTAGCCCCTCTCGTAGGAGGTCCCCTTCAGGTGGACGGCCTCGATGCCGTGGGGCAGGACCTCCACGAAAGCGGGGCCGTAGCGCCGGAGGATCTTCCCCCGGGGAGAAAGGCGGCCGGCAAGGCGGGGCGCGGTTCTTTCCTGAGTCTTCCCGGACCCGGTCCCGGGACAGGAACACCCGCCGGCCAGGAGCGCCAGGGCGGGGAGGAGGATCGCCGCCGGAAAAGCGGAATTTTTATTCGGCATGGGGGGTCTCCTTGTTTTCTTTCCGGTCAGGACCGGGACAATATAAAAAACCGCGGGACCCGCGGAAGGAAACCAACCAAGGAGAGAGGCGCCGTGCCTTGGCCCCCGGTATTCTTTGGGAGGGCCCGCCGGGGAAGGTCGGGGATGGTCGGGCAGGCCGGATTTGAACCGGCGACTTCTTGGTCCCAAACCAAGTGCGCTACCAAGCTGCGCTACTGCCCGTGAAAGCCGCCATCCTAACGGCGGGGAAGAGAGGGGAAAACCCCGCCGTTGACCGGGCCGGGGGGTTCCGGGAGACTTCTGTCTCCCTTTTTCCCGGTCCCATTTTCTGCGGGAGGTGGTCTTGAAGGTCCTGGTCGTAGGCGGCGGAGGCCGCGAACACGCTCTTTGCTGGAAGATCGCCCGGTCCCCCAAGCTGGACCGGCTCTTTTGCGCCCCCGGCAACGCCGGCACGGCCAAAGTGGCGGAAAACGTGGACATCCCCGCCACGGACATCCCGGCCCTCTTGAATTTCGCCAAGGAGAACGGCATCGACCTCACCGTGGTCGGCCCCGAGGCGCCCCTGGTGCAGGGCCTGGCCGACGCCTTCCGGGAGCAGGGTCTCCTGGTCTTCGGGCCCGACCGGAAGGCCGCCGAGATCGAGGGCTCCAAGGCCTTCTGCCGGACCCTCTGCCGGACCCACAAGATCCCTTCCCCGCCTTTCCAGGTCTTTGAGGACTCCAAGCTGGCCCAGGCCTACCTGGCCAACCGCCAGAACTGGCCCGTCGTGATCAAGGCCTCGGGCCTGGCGGCGGGCAAGGGCGTGGTGGTGGTCCACTCCCCCGAGGAGGGCCTCCGGCTGGTGCGCCAGATCATGGAGGAGGGGCTCTTCGGCGAGGCCGGCAAGGCGGTGGTCATCGAGGAGTTCCTGGAAGGCCCGGAACTCTCGGTGCTGGCCATCACCGACGGCCAGACCATCATGCCCCTGGAGCCGGCCCAGGATCACAAGCGGGCCTACGAAGGGGACGAGGGACCCAATACGGGGGGCATGGGCGCTGTCTCGCCCGTGGCCCTGGCCAACCAGAGGACCCGCCGCCAGGTGGAATCCCAGATCCTGATCCAGGCTGTCCACGCCCTCAACCGTGAGGACCGGCCCTACTCGGGGGTCCTCTACGCGGGGCTGATGATCACTACCGCCGGGCCGAGACTCCTGGAGTTCAACTGCCGGTTCGGCGACCCCGAAGCCCAGCCCTTGATGCTCCGCCTCAAGTCCGACCTGCTCCCCATCCTCCACGCCACGGCCCGGGGGGAACTGGAGAAGGTGGATCCCCCCGAGTGGGACCCCCGCCACGCGGTCTGCATCGTGGCCTGCTCCGAGGGCTACCCGGGCTCCTACGAAAAGGGCTTCCCCATCGAGGGGCTGGAGGACGTGCCCGAAGGAGAGGACCTGGTGGTGTTCCACGCCGGCACGGCCCGGGACCCGGAGGGGCGGGTGGTGACCTCCGGCGGACGGGTCCTGGGCGTCACCGCCCTGGCGGACACCCTGGAGGCCGCCCGGAAAAAGGCCCTGGACGCCCTGGGGAAGATCCGTTTCCAGGGCATGTGGTTCCGCCGCGACATCGGCAAGTCCGCCCAGCTTCCCGCCGGGCGCCGCCGGGAGAATCCTCACACGCCGTAAACAGCGGAGACTTTTTGCTCCAGGTGCCGGAGCAGGGC
>CAYQBW010000116.1:0-7510 GCA_964415725.1 uncultured Planctomycetia bacterium | reverse complement strand
GGGGGTAGGCGAAGGAGAAGTGGCCAAAGAAAGGGAATTAAACGTTTCCCCTGGGGGTATATGTTGTTCCCAGGGAGCCCCGAGAACTTTTAACTGTCAAGAATATAATGATTGCAAAAAAAAGATGGGGCGGGGTCGGTCTTGGTTTCATGGCATGCCTTTTGTTGGCGCCTGTGTTTTCAGGGTTCGCGGGAAGGAAGGGGGGCTATTCCATAAAGAAGTGGGTCCTTCCGAAAGAGGTTCGGTTGGATTATCACCCAGAAGATGGGGCCAGTAGTATCGGTGTCAGGTTTTTATATTTAAAGAAAAAGTTCGGTGGGGAAGTTGCCAAGGAGATGTTTTATTGTTTGGCCTCAAAAACCCCAATGGTAGACTTCGATGGTGTTAGGCTTTGCTATATTGGGTGGATGCCTCCGGGTCAGGTGATTTCGAGAAAAGGCGGGGCGCTAAAATCGCAGACAAATCAATACATGTTGTTTGTTGCTGACTACAAGAAAAACTCAGACAAAGAAACCATTATGCAACTTACAGGGAAAGACGGTTGGCGCTTCAAGGCGGTCAAGCTTGTAAAGGATGCTCTTTTGGTCTGGTTGGATGTTGGGAAAGAAAGCTTCCTTCTTGAGTTGCCGTGGAAACCTGGGAATCCCCCAACGAGTAATCTTTGATCGTGAAGTATAAACAGGGTGTTATTAAGGCATGGTATACCCTTTATTGGGAAAATTCGCCTCCTCAGCAGAATCAATGGGTAGATGTGGCGTTGAAATTGAAAATACCTTCCCTCAGCCGGGAACGGCGGGCTCGGGTGCACAAGCCTCGTCCTGGAAGGCGGACTAGCCTGGTTTCGGGCATGAGCCTTGCGCTCCCCACTTGAAATTGGCAATGATTTCTTGGAGGGAGCCCTGAGGTGGTGGATGGCTACCCGTCAGTGACGTCCAGTCTGCGGCCGGTGGGGGGGGCGGGGCGGCGGTAGCTTTTGAGCATGCGCCGGAAGGTGCGGGCGGCGTGGATTTTTCGACCTACTTTTTCTTTTGCGTCCTCCAGGGCGGCGATGAGGGCGGCGTGGAGGCCCCGGGCGCGCTCTAAGAGGTTTTCCATCTCATGGGTGGTCCGGCCGGGGGGCAGGCGCCGGTCGACTTCCTCCAGGCGGGCCAGGAGCTTTTCGGCCCTTTCCCCCGGCGCCGCCGCTCCTTCCAGGTCGTCCTCCCGGACCGCCAACTGGGCCGATTCGTAGAGCCGGCAGATCTCCTGGAGGAGTTCCTTCTTCTCTTTCAGGAGGGCCTCAGACCCGGGCGCCGCAGATTCCATCCCACCCTTCCTTCAGGGTTCTCAGAACCGTGAGGGTATGCTCCACCGGCTCGGGGCGCCTCTCCATGTTCGCCGAGAGGATCCGGTCCGAGGCGAACTCGTAGAGCCGGCTCAGGTCCTGGGCGATTTCCCCGCCCTTCTCCATGTCCAGGGAGGCCCGCAGTTCCCCCAGGATGGCAAGGGCCTTGCCCAGGGCCTCCCCGACGGCGGGGGTGTGGAGATCCTTGCCGGAGCGCAGGATCGTCCTCGCCTTCTCCAGGTTCTGGATGGCTCCCTCGTAGAGAAGGACCACGAGCTTCTCGGGGGAAGCCGTGAGAATGGCGTTCTTCTTGTAGTTCCAAGCGGCCTGCTGGAAAGTCATTTTCCTCCTCCCGTTCCTCCGAAGTTGTAGGCTCCCAGGGCGTATCCTTGTTGCTGATACATGGCGATCAGGTTCTCATACCCGGCGAACCTCTGGACCAGGGTCTCCTCGTACTTGGCCACCCTGTCCTCTTCCCTTCGGATCCGGTCGTCCAGTTGCTTGATGATGTCGTCGATTCCGTCAAGGCGGGTCTTGATGATGCCGTCCACCGAGTCCGTGATGTCGTCCACGGCGGTGTAGAGTCTGTCGGCCACGCCCACCCCGGACTTGGTGAAGAGGTCCTTCACGTCCTGTTCGTCCGCCTGGAGGGCCTCTTCGAACTTGGACCGGTTGAAGGAGAGTTTCCCCTCCTTGTCCGTGGTGATCCCCACCAGGGCCAGCATGGTGTAGGTCCCGCCCGTTTCGGCCAGCCCGCCGGCGATGGACCGGAGCCGGTTCTGGATGGAGGTCAGGGTGAAGTCCCCCAGCAGAACCCCCTCGGCCTTGCCCTTCTCGCCTACCTTCCCCTGGCCGTTGATGAATTCCATCACGGCGTTGTAGTCGTCCACGAAGTCCTGGATCTTGTCCTCGATGGCGGAGCTGTCCGTGGAAACGGTCAGGTTGGTATCCGGGTTGGATCCGTTGGGATCGTGGGTCTTGAGCAGGTTGAGGGTGACCCCCGGGACGGCGTCGCTGATGGTGTTGGATCCCCGGGTGATCTGGATGCCGTTGATGGTGACCTTGGCGTCCTGGGCAGTCTGGAACTTGCCGCTCGTCACCCCTCCGTCGCCGGTGTTGATCTCGTTCACCAGGTCCACCAGGTCCTGGTCCCCGTCGTCGGTGGAGAGGGTGAAGGCGTTGTCCGTTCCGGCCTCCTTGGAGGAGACTACGAGCTGGTAGCGGTTGGTGCCGGTTCCGGTGTCGATCACCGTGGCGGTCACCCCGATGTCCGCGTCGTTGATGGCCCCGGCGATGCCCTGGAGGGTATTGTTGTTCTGGTCGATCAGGATGTCGTGCTTGGTCCCGTCGATGGTGATGGTGAGAGTGCCGGTGCCGTGGGCGGTGGAGTCCTTGTCCGCGTAGAGGGCGCTCTTGTTGCGCTGGACCGTGGCGAGCTGGTCCACCGAGATCTGCCAGGTCCCCTGCTGGGCGGAGTGGGAGGCCGTGGCGGTGAAGAAACCTTCGTCGTCGGGGGTGGCCGTGAATTCCAGGAAGTTGGAGGACTTCCGGATGGAGTTCAGGCTTTTCTCCAGGTCGGCCAGCTTGTCCTGGAGATCGTTGAAAGCCTTCTTCTGGGATTTCAGGAAGGCCTTCTTGTTCTCCAGGGCCTTGATGGGAAGGCGTTCCAGGGCCACGAGCTGGGCGATGATCTTCTTGGTGTCCAGCCCCGAGGCCAGGCCGCCGAACTGGAACATTCCCATTCCGGAATTGTTGTAGCCCGTGGAGTTCAGGCCGCCCATGCCGTAACTGCTCATCGGATCCTCCGGGTAGGTCTAAACCGAAAGGGGCGTTCCCCCGGGCCGAGGCCCCGGGGAACACCCCCTACCTATCGGCACTCCCGCCCCTTGGGGTGGAGTCCTATCCCAGGAGCTTCAAGGCCGCCTGGGGCCCCATGTTCGCCTGGGCCAGGATGGAGATGGCAGCCTGCTGGAGGATGGAGTTCCTCGTGAGCTGGGCCGTCTCGTAGGCCACGTCCACGTCCCGGATCCGGCTCTGGGCGGCGCTCAGGTTCTCCCGGGCGCTTCCCAGGTTGGCGATGGTGGAGTTCAGGCGGTTCTGGATGGCGCCGAAGTCGCCCCGGAGCTGGGACACGGTGTTGATGGCGCTGTCGATCTGGCTGATGGCGAAGCTCGTGTCGCCCGTGGAACCGATGTCCAGGGTGCTCAGCCCCAGGCTGGTGGTAAGCGCCGGGGAGAGGTCCACGCTGATCTGGTTGATGGAGGAGTCCGTTCCGATGCCCACCTGGAAGGAGGCGGTGGTGACGCTTCCGTCCAGCAGGTGGATCCCGTTGAACTCGGTGGACTTGGCGATCCGGTTCACCTCGCTCACCAGGGCGCTGAACTCTTCCTGCAGGGTGTCCTTGTCGTTGTTCGACACCGAACCGTTGGAGGCCTGGACGGCCAGTTCCCTCAGGCGGACCAGGATGTTGCTCACCTCGTTCAAGGCGCCTTCGCCCGTCTGGACCAGGGAGACGCCGTCGTTGGCGTTCCGCTCGGCCTGGGCCAGCGACCGGATCTGGGCGCGCAGTCTCTCGCTGATGGCCAGGCCCGCCGAGTCGTCGGCCGCCGTTGAGATGCGCAAGCCCGTGGAGAGGTGCTGGAAGTTCCTGAACAACCGCTTGTTCACGGCCAGGAGGTTCCGCTGGGCGTTGAAGGAGGCGATGTTGGTGTTGACTCTCAGTCCCATGGTTCCTTCCCCTTTTCCCTGTTCCTTTCTTTGCGCGACTCCCCGCCCGGCCTGGGCCGGGTTCCCGGGGGAGGTCCCAATGCGGGATTTATCGGCGGGGGTGGGGTGAAACTGAACACCCCCTTGGAAAAATTGGACAAAAAAAGTCCCGGGGGGAGTGACTCAAGTCGGAGGGGCCCTCTGCCGATCCATTCCTTGGCAAGGAGTGTTCCACTTCTTTTCGGATCGAACAGGGAGTCGCGCGATGAGACAGACGCTGCAGGAAGGTACGGCACGGATCCTCGTGATCGACGACGAGGAGAGCGTTCGCAAAGGCCTGATCTCCATTCTGATCAGGGAAGGGCATATCGCCGAAGGGGCCTCCTCGGCGGAGGACGGCCTGGCCGCGGCGGAGAGAAACCGCTACGACCTGGTCTTTCTGGACGTGCGGCTCCCCGGCACGGACGGGATCGGGCTCATCCCCAGGATCCGCTCCAAGAGCAATCCCCCCGAGGTGGTGGTCCTCACCGGTTACGGGAGCGTCCCCTCGGCGGTGGAGGCCATGAAGCGGGGGGCCCTGGACTACGTGGAAAAGCCCTTCCACACCGACAGGATCCTCTCCCTGGTCCGCAGGGTCCTGGAGATCAATTACTTGAAGGAAGAAGTGGACCGGCTCCGCGGGCAGGTCCGCCAGCTTACGGCGCCCCGGATCGTGGGCCAGTCCCGCGCCATCCTGGGTGTGCTCGCCGCCGTGGACCGGGTGGCCCTGAGTCCCACCACGACTGTCCTGGTCCGCGGGGAGAGCGGGACCGGCAAGGAACTGGTGGCCCGGGCCATCCATGACAGGAGCGCCCGCCACGACCGGCCTTTCATCGCCGTCAACTGCGCCTCCTTCACCGAGTCGCTCTTGGAGACGGAACTCTTCGGATACGAACCCGGCTCCTTCACGGGCGCCTCGGGGGAAGGCAAGGAGGGCCTTCTCGCGGCGGCCCAGACGGGGACCCTCTTCCTGGACGAGATCTCCGAGATGAGCACCATCCTCCAGGCCAAGCTTCTCCGGGTCCTCCAGGAGCGCTCCTACAGGAAAGTGGGGGGCCTGGAAGACATCCCCCTGGACGTAAGGATCATCGCCTCCACCAACCGCGACCTGGAGCGCATGGTCAAGGAGGGGCTCTTCCGGGAGGACCTCTTCTACAGGCTCGCCGTCATGCCCATCCGGGTCCCGCCCCTTCGGGAAAGGAGGGAGGACATCCCCCTCCTGGCCCACCACTTCCTCGCCCAGTTCGCCTCCCAGATGGGCAAGCTCCTGCGGGGATTCTCCGAGGAGGCCATGGAGAACCTGACGGAGCGGCACTGGCCGGGAAACGTGAGGGAATTGCGCAACGCCGTGGAATTCGCCGCCATCACCTGCCCCGGAGGGGAGATCCAGGAGGAGCACCTGCCCGAGGTCCGGGAGCCGGGGATCACCCTCTCCCGGGCCGAGGACGTCCTGGTCCTTCCCGGGTCGGACCGGAGCATCCGGGCCATGGAGGAGATCCTGATCCGGCGGGTCCTGGAGGAGACGGGCTGGAACATCAGCCGCTCCGCCTCGATCCTCGGGATCAACCGGACCACCCTCTACAACAAGATCAGGCTCTACAACCTGGACCGGGACAAGGCGGACAAGACTTCCAGGTCCCCCGCCAGGGTTTCCCCTCCCGGCCGGGACGTCACCCTTCCCGCCATGCCACCGAGGCTTTCCGCCCCCCGGGTGCCTTGAAGAAGGTCAAGAGAGCCTCTCTCCCATGCCGATCCATGATGGAAGGTAGGGGGAGAGTCCAGGAGAAGCGGCAAAGGGAGTCTTCCGGCGTGAATGGGAAAGATTTTCCGGCGGTCCTGGCCCATGAGCTCAGGAATCCCCTGGCCGGAGTGGTGGCCCACATGGACCTCCTCCGGGAGATGATGGATCCCGAGGACCCCAGGACGGAGTGCCTGGACGCCATGGAGGGGGAGGTGCGCCGCATGGAGCGCGTCCTGGCCTCCCTTCTCGAATATTCCAGAAGAGGAAAACCCAGGCTGAGACCTGTCCGGGCCGGCCTGTTTCTCGAAAACCTGGTGGAGAGTTTCCGGGAGAAGTCCCGGCAAAAAGGGGTCCGCCTCCTCCTCGAGGTGGAGCCGGGGCTGGGCACGGCCCGCATGGACCCGGACCTGATGGAGCGTGTCCTGGGCAATCTCCTGGACAACGCCATCCGGGCCGTGGAGGCGGGGAAGGGCCGGGTCCATCTCTCGGCCCGGCGAGGTGAAGGGTCCCTGGTGATCTCCTGCCGGGACAACGGCCCGGGGGTTCTCCCCGAGGAGCGGGAGAGGATCTTCGAGCCCTTCTTCACCCGGTCCCCCAAGGGACTCGGCCTGGGGCTTCCCCTGGCGCGGAAGATCGTGGAGGAGCACGGCGGGACCCTCACTCTCGATTCCGCGCCGGGGAAAGGGGCCCAATTCACCCTGGTTCTCCCTTCCGCCCGGGAGGGGGAGGATGAGGAAAAGGCCGTTCTGGAGGTCGCCCATGGCGCGCTTGTTGCTCGTTGACGACGAGGCCGGCGTCCGGAAGGGGCTGGCCGCTTTCCTCAGGCTCGCCGGCCACCACGTGACCGAAGCCGGCGGGGTCGAAGAAGGAATGGAGCGGGTGGAAACCCTGCGTCCCGACGCCATGGTTTCGGATCTCCGCATGGAAGACGGGAGCGGCCTGGACCTGGCCGCCCGGGCCAAGGGAATCCTGCCGGGCCTCAAGGTGATCCTGCTTACGGGATACGTGGAAGAGCAGGAAGAGGGACCCGGGACGGCGGAGACGGTGGACCTGGTCCTGGAAAAACCGGCCCGACCCGCCGCGGTCCGGGATGCCCTGGAGAGTCTCCTGGAAAAGGAAAGGCCTTCTTCCGGGCGTGAGGGACCGGGCGGGAAGAGGACCTTTTCAGCCCTGTCCGGGGCCGCCCGGGTCCGGCGGGAGGAGAGACGTCTCCTCTGGGGAGAAAGGGAGGGCGACTAGGTGCCGGAGGAACCGGAGGAAAAGGAACAACCCCGGAAACCGGGGGACGAGACGGGGGAAGCCCCCCGGGAGGAAGAGACCTCCCGGGCCGGGAGCCCTGCCGCTCCGCCCCCGGAAGAGGAGTCCCCGAAGGCGGAGAATTCCCCCGAGCCGGAACCCGAATCCTCCGGGGCCGGCGCCTCGCCGGAGGAGGAGGCGGCCCTCTTCGAAGGAAACCCGGGCCACGAGGAACTCCACCAGGCCCTGGACGCGGCCCTTCCCGAGGAGGACCCTTCCGGGAGCGGGAATGAGAAGGCGGAAGACCTTCCTCCCCCTCCGGAGGCCGCCCGGGAGGCTCCGGAGGAAGACGAGGAAGACTACGAATTCGACCTGGACGGGATTTCCCTGGACGAACCTTCCGAACAGGAGGAGGACGGGCAAAAGGAAGAAAAGGAAGAAAAGAAAGGGGAAAAGGCCGGGGA
>CAYQBW010000115.1:0-7530 GCA_964415725.1 uncultured Planctomycetia bacterium | reverse complement strand
TCCCCAAGGCGCACGGAACACGAGCCGGCCCTCCGGGGGCTCGACCCGGTTGGGAGCCTGGGCGGGAAGGGGGGCGAGAAGAAGGGGAAAAAGCAGGAAGGGGCGCACGAAGACCTCCGGGTTCGACGATGAGAACCTCTCTATTTTACCCTGCCCGCCGGGCGCACGTCGATCTTCCAGGTCCAGGCGTCGAAGTAGAGGTTCCCCCCTTCCCATTCCACCTCCCCCCTCTGGAAGTCCACCGGCTCGGAGCGGAAGTGGACCTTGGCCGGCCGGAGAAGGGCGCCCCACCCGTCGTTCACCACGAGTCTGTAGGAATCGAGTGACCCGAAATGAAACCACCGGACCGCTTCGTCCCCGCCGGAGATGAATCCCCGGGCCGGGTCGGCGTGGATCCAGCCCCAGGGCTTCACGTAGAAGCGGAGCCAGTCGTGCATGCCCACACTCCCCGCCCCGATCCCCCACCCGGACTGCCACCGGGCGGGAATCCCGGCGGCCCGGAGCAGGCAGATCATGAGCAGGGCCTGCATGCCGCAATCGCCGCTCCGCTCCCGGAGGCAGGTCTTCGGGATGCAGCGCATGGTGGAATACTCCCGGGCCGGCACCCAGGTGACGTGGTCCTCCATCCACTGGTAGATCTTTTTCGCCCTGAGCAGGGGGTTTTTCTCGCCCCGGCAGAGGTCCGACGCGATCTTCCGGACTTCCGGAAAGAGAACCTCGTGGGGCGGCCGCTCGGCGAGCCAGGGGGCGAGGCGCTTTCGTTCCGCCGGGGTGAGGGGCTCCGCCCGGGAGGGATCCAGCCGCGGGGCGGAAGCGAGGAAGGTGCACTGGAAGACCTCCTCGAAGAGGGCCGGTCCCTCCGCCGGCATGGTCCGCTCCAGGTAGACCGTCCTCTGGAGGGAAGAGGGCGGCGCCGGGATTCCCCCGGGCGGATCGGTCCGAAGCAGCCGGATCTCCCTCTGGCGGGCCGGTTCCCTGGGAAAGGGAAGCCAGCACCGGAGCCTGGCCCCCGGCGGGGCGGCGCCTTCCTTCACCTCGATCCGGAAGCGGATCTCCAGCCTTTTCGGAACCACGTATCTCTTCCCGGAGACCCGGGCCGCCTGGAGGACCTCCTTCACGTGGGCCAGCCTGGCCCGGTTCGGTCCCCGGGAAAAGAAGGGCTTCCCCCGCACCTGCTCCCAGAGCTTCCTGGCCCCGGCGTCCAGCCGGTAGAGCCTGCCCGGGGCGCTCTCGAAGTACCGGACCTTCCCGTCGATCACCCGGGCCAGGAGGGTTCCCCGGCCGCGCCAGGCCCGGACCATCTCCTCCGTCACCCGTCCGTCCAGGTCCTGCTGGAGCCGCTCCATCAGGGCGGCGGGTCCCAGGGAAAAATCCAGGAGGATCCGCCGCATCCGCTCCCACTCCCAGCGGGCCGCCCACCCATAGGAATTCCGGTCATACAGGTGAGGCAAAAGAAGGGACTTCGCATGGGCGAATCCGCCCTCCCCTTCGAGCCGCCTTGCCTCGGCCAGCCACCGGGGCCCCTTCACAAGCCCGGGGAAAAGGACCCCTTCCTGGGAAGAAAGAAGGCCCGGCGGGATCGCCCAGAGAAGGATGAAAAGGCGGGGAGAGAAACGCATCGCCACCTCCGGAAGGGTTCGCTCGGGGCGCCTGGGGACCCAAGCATCCCCGCCGGCGGAAGGGCGGTCAACTCCTCTTCCCCCCGGGAAAGCCGGGCCTTCCCGGGGGAAAGAGGAATCGAGGGTCAAGGAACCAGGGTGATCGCCGCGGGGCGGGAGACAAAATCGAAGGGCAGGAGCAGGGTATAGGCGAAGTAGAGTTTCCCGCTCCCGAAACGGGGGGTTCCCGGAGGAATCACCAGGGCCGCCGCCGCCTCGCCCCGCCCGTCCAGGACGCCGGCGAATCCCTGGAAGGCGCCGCTGTTCCCGGTCATGGCCGTCAGCAGGGTGAAGGAATCCAGGACCAGGGGAAGGGTGGTCTTTCCTCCCGGAAGAAGAATCCCCGGAGAAACCCCCGTCATGCTTCCAAGGAGAAGGTAGCTCCTCCCTTTATGGGCGGAACCGGCCTCCAGGGTGAAGCCCACCTTTCCACCGGCCGACAGGGAGATCCTGTCGCCGCCGGGACAAAGGGACCCCGGGCCGGGCCAGCCCGCCAGGCGGGCCCAGAGCCACCAGGCGGCGAAGGCCTTGAGGTTGGCGTTCAGGGGCTGGGTGTGGGCCGCGTAACAGCGATACCACTCCACCCCTTCCTTGTGCTTGTTCTGCCACTCCACGGCCCAGTTCCCGAGCCGCTTTCCTCCCGGGGAGGCGTAGTAGTCGCAGTTGTCGTTGGCGTAGCGGAAATGCTTTCCGTCCGGGTCGTAGCTCTCGATGTCGGCGAAGTCGTAGAGGATCTTCCCCTTGGCCTTGCAGAAGGCCCGGATCTGGTTGTTCCTGTCGGTGGTATTCCTGTATCTCCAGATGTTCAAGTGGCCCGTCATGTAGACGAACTTGACCCGGGGGAACTCTCTTTCCAGCTTCTCCATGGGGACCAGGTAGCGGTCGATCATGTTCCGGCTGGAGTAGGAGGAGACCTGGCCGCACCAGGACCAGATCACCACGTTGACCGCCTTGTTCGCCGGGTTCCTGAGAAAGGCCCGGGTGGAATCATACCATCTGGGGTAATACCCGACGTCCCCTGGAAGGACCCGGTCCCTGAGGTCCAGGGCCCCTCCGGAGCCGCCCTTGTTGAAGGAGTAGAGGGGGCCTCCGAAGCCCTTGGTGAACTTCACCAGGCCCGCCATTCCCGTCACGAGCTGGCTCCCGTGGGAGGTATGCCCGTAGGCGATATGAAGCCTCTTCTTGGCCAGAAGGATCCATGCCCTGGGGATCTTTTTCAAATCCCTGCAGGAATGGTCCACCAGGATATGTCCCTGCCCGGCCAGGATCCCGCAGGAAAGAAAGAAGGAGAAAACCGAGAGAAAACCGCGCTTCCACTGTCTCATCGCGCCCTCCAGTTTAAAGCTTTCCGGACCGACCCACCGGACCAACCGGCGGGACTCCCAGCCGCCGGGATCGCCGGACGTGGAAATATCGGAGAGAAAACCCCTACTCAGGGGACGCAAACAAGAAGAAAAGAGAAAGCGGAAGGGCGTCATGGAAAAGGTTTACCCCGGAGGAGGCATTTACGCCTTCCGCACCCGGGAAAACCTTCTTTGAAACCGTCTCTTTCCCGGCCGGAGGGGCCCGGAAAAGGCGCCATCGTGTCTCGAATAGAGAAACACCCCTTCCCATGGTGGACCCGGCCCCGGTTTTTTCCGGCGGAAATCCAAGCGCCGCCCCGGTTTCCCATCGAGACAGGGGGAGAAGGATTTCCGGCGGTCCCCCTCAAGCCGGGGGCGCTCCATCCCGCCGGGAGGGGCCCGGCGGCGGCCCCGCCCGGGAGTCAGACCTTAAAAATCCGCTTCACCGCTTCCTCGACCATCTCCTCGTCGGCTTCCTCGGGAAGGGTGACGTTCATGCCCTTCTCGGCCTTCATGGCTTCCCGGACGGCGTAGCGGGCGCCCTCGTTTCCGGCCCAGGAGCGCCTGGCCAGGCCGTTGGAGACGTCCCAGGAGAGCATGGCCCGGGCCCGCCGGGCCGCCTCTTCCGTCCCGTCCAGGACCAGGCCGAATCCGCCGTTGATCACCTCGCCCCAGCCCACTCCTCCCCCGTTGTGGAGGGAGACCCACGTGGCGCCCCGGAAGGCGTCGCCGATCACGTTGTGGACCGCCATGTCGGCGGTGAACTTGCTCCCGTCCTTGATGTTGGCGGTTTCCCGGAAAGGAGAGTCGGTGCCGGAAACGTCGTGGTGGTCCCGGCCCAGCACGACGGGCGCCTTGACGCGCCCTTCCCGGACGGCGTCGTTGAAGGCCAGGGCGATCCTGATCCTTCCCTCCCGGTCGGCGTAGAGGATGCGCGCCTGGGAACCTACGACGAGCTTGTTGTCCTTGGCCGCCCGGATCCAGCGCAGGTTGTCCCGGTTCTGCTGTTCCACGCGGGGATCGGCCTTCGCGGCGATCTCCTCCAGGATGTCCCCGGCGATCCGGTCCGTCACGTCCAGGTCCGAGGGGTCGCAGGAGGTGCAGACCCACCGGAAAGGCCCGAAACCGTAATCGAAGCACATGGGCCCCATGATGTCCTCCACGTAGGAGGGATAGGCGAAGGATCCGTCCTCCTTGAGGATCCCCGGGGCCCCGGCCCGGGAGGCCTCCAGGAGGAAGGCGTTTCCGTAGTCCCAGAACCGCATGCCTCTCTCCGCCAGGGCGTTGATGGCGGCCACCTGCCTTCGCAGGGACTCGCGGACCTTCTCTTTGAAACCCTCCGGGTCCTCCGCCATCATCCGGTTGGACTCCTCCAGGGTGAGGCCGACGGGGTAATACCCTCCCTGGTATGGATTGTGGAGGGAGGTCTGGTCGGAGCCCAGGTCCACATGGATTCCCTCCTTCACCAGCCTCTCCCAGAGGTCCACCACGTTGCCCAGGTAGCCGAGCGAGAGGGGTTTCTTCTCCCGGAGGGCCCGGCCCATCCGGGAGAGCACCTTGTCCAGGTCGTCTTCCGCTTCCAGGAGCCAGCCCTGGTCCAGGCGCTTCTTGAGGGCCAGGGGATTGATCTCGGCGATCACGCCCACGGCCCCGGCGATGACCGACGCCTTGGCCTGGGCCCCGCTCATCCCTCCGAGGCCGGAGGTGACGAAGAGCCTGCCCGAGAGGTCCTCCCCGGGAGGGATCCCCAGGTATTTGCGCCCCGCGTTCAAAAGCGTGATGGTCGTTCCGTGGACGATCCCCTGGGGGCCGATGTACATGAAGCTCCCGGCGGTCATCTGCCCGTAGGAAGTCACGCCCAGGGCGGCCATGCGGGCGTAGTCCTCCTTGGAGCTGTAGTTCGGCACCACCATCCCGTTGGTGAGGACCACCCTCGGCGCGTCGGGATGGGAGGGAAAGAGCCCTAGGGGATGGCCCGAGTAGAGGACAAGCGTCTGGTCCTCTTCCATCATGGAAAGGTATTTCATCGTGAGGAGATACTGGGCCCAGTTCTGGAAGACCGTGCCGTTTCCCCCGTAGGTGATCAGCTCGTAAGGAAACTGGGCCACCGCCTTGTCCAGGTTGTTCTGGATCATGAGCATGATCGCCGCGGCCTTCGGGGTCTTGGCGGGGTACTCTCCGATGGGCCGGGCCTTCATCTCGTAGCGGGGCCTGAACCTGCGCATGTAGATCCGCCCGTCCTTTTCCAGCTCGCGGGCGAATTCCTCCGCCAGGAGGGGATGCCACTCCCTGCGGAAATAGCGGAGGGCGTTCTTGACGGCCAGGACCTTCTCGGCGTCGTTCAAAAGAAGGGGCCGCCTGGGGGCGTGGTCGATCCCGGGCTCCTCGGGAGGATACTCGGGAAGCTCCGAGGGGATGCCCTCCCTCACCTGTTCCTGGAAAGACTTCATTTTCATCCTCCTTCTCCGTCGTTTCCGCTCGAATGGATTACTTTTTTCTTTTCCACCTGTAGTTCCACGCCTCGGGCTGTCCCTTGAGGAAGCGGTCGAACCATTCCAGGATCATCGTCCTGTGCAGGTTCCGGTCCTTCCGGGATCCCGAGATTCCATGGTCCTCCCCCTGGAAGGTGACGAGTTCCACCTTGCGCCGCAGGATCTTCAGGGCCGTGAACATCTGCTGGGACTCCAGGCAGGGCACGTTCACGTCGGCCAGGCCGTGGAGGAGAAGCAGGGGGGTCTTGATCCGGTCGGCGTGAAACAAGGGGGACCGGTCCACGAAGATGTCCCGCCTGTTCCAGGGATAGCTCCGGGCCAGGGCCATGTCCCCGTAGGTCCACCCCCAGGTCCCGCCGCCCCAGTAGCTCGCGATGTTGGCGATGCCGTACATGCTCACCGCCGCCGCCAGGTTCGCGTCCTTGGTGACCAGGTCCATGGTGGTGAACCCACCGTAGGAGCCGCCGAAACAGCCCACCTTGGCGGGGTCCAGCTCCGGGTGGGCCTTGAGCACCCGCCCGATCCCTTCGAGGATGTCGGCGCTCGCCCTCTTGCCCCAGTCGTTCACGTGGGAATCGGCGAAATCGCGCCCGTAGGCCCCGGCTCCCCGGGGGTTGAGAACATAGACGGCGTAACCGTTGGCCGCCAGGAACTGGTGGGTCCAGTAGAAGAGTTCCCGCGTGGCCGATGCGCCTCCGTAATAATAGACGATCAAGGGGATCTTCCCGGGGAAGGGATCGAGGGCGGGATAGAGCCAGCCGTCGATCCGGACCCCTTCCTTGTTCAGGAAGGCGAAATCCACCGGCGCGGAAAGCTTCCACTCCGCCAGGACCTCCTTGTTGGGGTCGAAGACCTCCCGGGGACCGCTCCCCTTTTCCATCCAGGCGATATAGGGAAGCCTGGTGAACCCTCCCCCGAAGAAGGCCACCCTGGGGGGAGCCGCGGCGGGAGCCGGAGAGAGGGCGTCCATGACCAGGGGACCCGCCGGCCAGGCCTTGAAGGCCGGGGGATCCACGGAGAGGTCCAGGGTATACAAGGCCCTCCGCCTGCCCGCCGTGGCCAGGAAGTGGACCTTTTTCCCGCCGGGGCTCCACCAGGGCCGGGTTCCGGAGACGACGGCGGGATCGAATCGGGAGGTCAGGTTTTTCAGCTTTCCGCTTTTCAAGTCCAGGAGGTAGAGGTCTTCGTTGTCGAAGTTGTGCTCCCCGTGGGACTCGGAAAGCCAGGCCGGGGCGCCCGGGTGAGGCTTTTGTTTCTTCGCCCTGGGATCGTCCGGGGGCCAGACCTCCGAGGCGGGGGCGATGAAGACGGCCCGGTCCCCGCCTGGTGAGAAACACAGGTCCGAGGGCCAGCTCTCGAAGCCCGTCTGGAGGACCGCCGCCTTCCTGGAGTGGAAAGTCCGGGTGTCCACGAGCCAGAGCTCGCTCGTGAACCAGGGCCTGTAGGGAATCGGCGTCTTCTTGACCAGGAGAAGCCGTTCCCCCTTGGGGTCCAGGTCGAAGGAGGTGACCTGGAAGTCCCCCGTGGCCGTCACGGGCCGGCGCAGTCCCTTTTCCAGGTCCGCCGTCCAGATCCGGCACCCAGGGTTCCAGTCCACCAGCTTCTGGCGGAGTTCGGTAAAGCGTGTGACCGGTTCCGGCTTGGGCTTGGGAGGGCTCTCCAACCAGAAGAGGCGGTTTCCGCCGGGAGAGAAACGCAGGTTCCCGGCGTGGGCCAGCCCCTCGAGCACGACCCGGGCCTTGCCGGACTCGAGGTCGAGGAACTTCAAGTCCCTTCCGTCCAGGCAGGCCAGTTTCTTCTCGTCGAGAAAGCGAAGGGGAACCATCCTGCCGGCCGGGTAGATCCGCGTTCCCTTGGCTGGCGGGAGGTCCACGACGTAGAGGTTTCCTTTGAAGGTATAGGCCAGGCGGGTCCCTCCGGGCGAGAGGACGGGCCGGCCCGCCCGGCGGCGGCGGCCGATCTCCTCGAACCGGGCGGGAAGGTGCCTGGGCTCCACCTGGAACCCGGGAGGGTAGGGTTTCTTCACGCCCCCGGGCC
>CAYQBW010000114.1:608-7537 GCA_964415725.1 uncultured Planctomycetia bacterium | reverse complement strand
TCCGCTCTGGCCCGCGTCGGAGGCGGGGGCCGCGCCCCTCTGGGCGCAAAGCCTCGTGGCCCTCTCCAGGAAGGAGAGCCCCGCCGGCCTGGCCCCTCCCATCCCCTGGACCGGTTCGACCAGGACCGCCGCCGTATCGGGACCCACCATCCGTTCCAGGGCCTCCCCGTCGCCGAAGGGGCAGATGTCCGTCATTTCCAGGAGGTTCCGGCCCGCCTGGGAGAAGGCCGCCAGCTTCCGGTATTTTTCGATTCCCGAGACGGCCAGGGTCGCCAGCGTCCGGCCGTGGAAGCCTCCCTCCAGGACCACCACCCGGGAGCGGCCCGTGGCGCGCCGGGCCAGGGCCAGGGCCTGCTCGTTGGCCTCGGCGCCGGAATTGACCAGAAAGGCCCTGCCCAGGCCCTCGGGGGCGGCCTGGGCCAGAAGGCCGAGGAACTTCTCCCGGATCTCCAGCTGGACGGCGTTGGAATAGAAAAGCAGTTTCTCCGCCTGGGCCTTCACGGCCTCCACCACCCTCGGGTGGCAGTGGCCCGTGACCGCCACGGCGTGGCCTCCGTAAAAGTCCAGGTAGCGCCTCCCCTCCCGGTCCCAGACCCAGCACCCCTCCCCCCGGACGGGTTCCAGGGGAAAACGGGCGTATACGGGAAGTTCGGCGGGATGGGGATTCAACACGGGTAGAGTCCTCCAAAGCTGAGCCCCAGGGTCTCGGGCAGCCCCAGGGCGAGGTTCATACACTGGACCGCCTGGCCCGCCGCCCCCTTCACAAGGTTGTCCTCGGCGCAGTCGGCCACGATCACCCGGTCCCCTTCGCGGGAGAGAACGTGCAGGTGGGCGTAATTGGTTCCCACCACGGCCGAAAGCTCGGGGGGGGAATCCAGAAGGGACAGGAAAAGCCGCTTCCCGTAGGCCTCCCTGTAGAGGGCGGCCGGATCGGGGAGGGGCTCTTTCACTCTCGCCAGCAGGGTGGCGTGGATGCCCCGCACCAGGGGGGCCGAGTGGGTGAGAATCCGGATCGACGCGTCCTTCCTTCCCGACCAGGACCGGACCTGCTCGGCCGCCTCCGCCTCGTGGCGGTGCCCGCCCTGGGAATAACCGAAGAAGTTGTGGGCCCGCACGGGGTGGTGGGTGGTCCGCTTGGGCTTGGCCCCCGAGCCGGTGGAGCCCGTCACCGCGAAGACCGCCGGCGTTTCCTCCAGGAGCCCCGCCTTGGCCAGGGGATGGACGGCCAGCAGGGCGGCCGTGGCGAAACAGCCCGGCACGGCGATCCGCTTCTTTCCCCGGAGCCTTTCCCCCTCCACGTCGGCCAGGCCGTAGACGAATCCCTCCAGGGCGGCCGGGTCCTTGTGTTCCCCGTAATATGCGCTGTAGAGATCCAGGTCGTGAATCCTGAAGTCCGCCGCAAGGTCGATCACCAGCGGCGGGTCCTTTTCCAGGACCGGGCCCATCACCTCCTGGGACTTTCCGTGGGGCAGGGCGAAGAAGAGGACGTCGGCCCACTCCGCCGCCCCCGCAGGGTCGGGGGCCTCGAAAGCCCCCCCATCCATGTGCGCCAGGGAGGGATGGACCTGCCCCATCTCCTCGCCTGCGTGGCTCTCCGAGAAGGCCCGGACCTCCCCCACAGCCGGGTGGGGAAGGAGGAGCCTCAGGAGTTCCCCTCCCACGTAACCGGCCCCTCCGATCACCGCCGCCTTGAGCCTCTTTTCAGTTCCCGCCATGCATCGCCTCCCTGACCAGAGCGGTCAATCCTTCCGGGTCCCTCCTGGCGTTGGCCGCAGGAAGGCCCAGTTCCCTTTTTATGAAAGACGTTCCCACGTCGTTGTCCGTGGCCGGCCCGGAGATCACGTCGGGTCTTGTGTCGAAACGCTCCTCCAGGACTTTCCAGGCTCCCCAGGCGCCCACCTGGTCGGGGGCGCAGACCACCATGGCGGCCCGGAGTCGGCGGATCCCCTCGTCCTCCAGCAATACTTGGACGCCGTATTCCCCGAGGATGCCGTCCCCCAGCTCGGCGACGATCACGTCGGGCCTGGCCTCCCGCTCCAGGTGGTTCAGGAGTCCCCGGGCCGCGGGAAGGACGTCCTCCTCGCGGGTGGAGACGACCCCCGCGTCCGTAAAGGAGAGGGCCGGCGCCGCCCCGGCGTCCTCCATGGAGAGAGTGTCGCGCCGCAGGGAAACCCCCGTCAACTTGACGGCCCCCACCTTCAGTCCCTCCCGGGAAAGCCCCCGTATGATCTCCGAGGCGGCCACGGTCTTGCCGGAGTTCATGCAGGTGCCGGCCACAAGCACCAGCGGCGTCCGGCACTCCAGCTTCTCCGCCGCCGGAATGGCGCCTTTTCGTATATGAGCCGGGACGCCGACCCTGTGGCCGATCCTGGGAAAGTCCAGGACCGCCCCCAGGACCCGGGCGTCGAAGGGCCTTCCCAGGTCGGGGTTGGCCGCCGTGCACTCCCCAAGCACCCCCCCCAGGTTGAGGACGTTCACCACGTCCCCGGGGACGAGCCTCTCCGGCACCCGGCCCGCGTATCCCCTGAGAGCCCTCCTGGAGCCGAGGACCCCGGCCAGGACGTCCCCCTTCCTCAAGGGGATCATCCTCCCGTCCACCCCTTCCACCTGGTTGTAGACGGCCTTGTCGAAGAGGATCTCCACGGCCAGGACGTAGCCCTCGCGGCAGACGATCTCTTCGCCCACCAGGACCTCCCGGCCCAGGGCGGCGTTGCGGGTGGAAGAGGCAATCCGGTCCAGAGAAACCCGCCTGGTCTTCACGCCTCCCCCCTCTTTCCGGCCCGGTGGTGGAGCCAGGCCGGGATGGCGCTTACCTTGGCGAAGGCCCGGGCCTCCTCGCCGTTCCAGAGGGCGTTGGTCTCGCCGTAACGGGCCACCGAGGGGTCCATGAGGCTGAAGGGGCTCCTCACCCCCGTCACCAGGAACCGGCCCTCTTCGAGGCGCACCCTGGTCTCCCCCTCCACCCGTTCCTGGGAGGATCGGACCAGGGCGGTGATGTCCTTCATGACCGGGTCGAAGGCCTGGCCCTCGTGGAGCCGGTCGCCGAAGAAGGCGGCGAGCTGGTCCTTCCAGAAGGCCTGCCACCGGGTCAGCACCAGCTTTTCCAGCTCCCTGTGGGCGTGGATGAGAAGGAGGGCCGCCCCGGCCTCGAAGCCGATCCGCCCCTTGATCCCGAGAACGGTCTCCCCGATATGGATCGCGCGCCCGATCCGGTAGGGCGCAAGAATCCCCGAGAGGGCCTCCACCAGGTCCGGGCCGTCCAGGGGTTTTCCTTCGAGAGAAACGGGAAGCCCCTTCTTCCAGCCCAGGACGATCTCCCTGGGAGGAGGAGCCTCTCCCGGGGCCTCGCCGAAGGCGTCGGCCGGGGGGCCCGTCCAGGGATCGTGGGTCCAGTCTCCGCCGAGGGTGGTGCCCCAAAGGCCCCGGTTGATGGAGTAACGGGCGGCGCCCTCCGGGACGGGCAGTCCCCTTTCCTTCAGGTAGGCAGCCCCCTCTTCCCTGGAGAGGCCCAGGTCCCGGATGGGCGTAATGATGGGCAAATCCAGAAGGACCCGGAAGGCGATGTCGAAGCGGACCTGGTCGTTTCCCGCCCCGGTGGAACCGTGGGCCACGGCGTCGGCCCCCACTTCCCGGGCCACCCTGGCCACCTCCATGGCCTGCTGGGTCCTCTCGGCGGCCACAGACAAGGGGTAGACCTGGCCCCGGAGCACGTTGCCCCGGATCAGGGTGGAGATGAACCCCTCGTAAACCGACCGGCGGGCGTCGATCTCCCGGTGTTCGTCGGCCCCCACGGCCCGGGCCTGGCGGGCCACCTGGTCCAGGTCCTCACGGGTGGCGCCGCCGGTGTTCACCGTGACGGTGATCACTTCCGCCCCCTTGTTCTCCTTGAGCCAAGGGACGCAGAAGGAGGTGTCCAGGCCGCCGGAAAAGGCGAGAACGACTTTCATGGGATTCCTGCCTCTCTCCCGGCCCTCCCGGGGCCGAGGATGAATATTTTTTGCATAATGCAAGGTTATGCACTCCCCCCGGGCCTTGTCAAGGGCGGGAAGAAAGAAAAAAAGGGGGGGACATTTCCCGCCCCTCTCTTCATGTTGAAAAGCATGAGGTCCCCAGCGAAAGGAAGCGCCCCTCTCCTCCTCGGAGGCGTGAGTCCGGCCGGGGGAAGCCGGTGATCCCCCACGCCGGAGAAGCCGCCGCCCTTGCCACGGCCTTCTGCTGGACCTTCACCTCCCTGGCCTTCGAATCGGCGGGCCGGCGGGTGGGCTCCCTGGCGGTCAACTTCCTCCGCCTCGTGCCGGCCTTTCTCCTTCTTCTCTTCTTCTGCTGGGCCTGGAGGGGAAAACCCTTCCCCTGGGACGCCGGGGCCAAGGCCTGGTTCTGGCTCTCCCTCTCTGGAGTGGTGGGATTCTCCCTGGCCGATCTCTGCCTCTTTCGGGCCTTCGTGCTGATCGGCTCCCGCCTCTCCATGTTGCTCATGTCCCTGGTGCCGCCCTTCACCGCCCTCCTGGGCTGGATCATCCTTGGAGAATCCCTCTCGGGAATGGACCTTCTGGGCATGGCCTTGACCGTGGGCGGCGTCTCCTGGGTGGTGGCCGAAAAGCGCCCACCAGGAAACCTTTACAAGCCGGGACGGCCCTCCCCGGCCGGGGTCCTCCTGGCCCTGGCGGCGGCCCTGGGCCAGGCCGTCCAGCTCGTGATCTCCAAGCTCGGGATGGGCGACTACAGCCCCTTCGGCGCCACCCAGATCCGCCTTCTCTCGGGAATCGCAGGGTTTTCGGTTCTCTTTTTCCTCCTGGGGTGGTGGCCCAAGGTCTTCCGGGCCATGAAGGACCGGCCCGCCATGGCCAGGGTCGGCTTCGGCGCCTTCTTCGGCCCCTTCCTCGGCGTATCCCTTTCCCTGGTTTCCATCCAGCTCACCGCGACAGGCGTGGCCTCCACCATCATGGCCCTCTCCCCGGTCCTGATCATCCCCTTTTCGGCCCTCTTCTTCGGGGAAAAGATCACTTCCCGGGCGGTGCTGGGAGCCTGCCTCGCCGTGGCCGGGGTGGCCCTGCTCTTTTTGGCCTGAGGTATTCCCGGGCACGGGCAAGGACAAGGGCGCCGGGCGGGGGTTGCCGCCTCTCGCTTCCGGGCTATCATGGTTTTATCCCCACCCCGGATCCCACGCAGGTTTTCAGCGGCCCGAAGGAGGAAACCGGAATGTTTCGCTCTTCTTCACCCGGCGGTTTTGCCCTTCTTTTTCTCCTCTTTCTTTGCTCCTCTCTCCCCGCCCAGCCGGCCTGGACCCTCCTTCACCGCCCCGCCGCCGCCCCACCCCGGAGGCATTCCCACGCCCTGGCCTACGACGTCTCCAGGGGCAAGACCGTTCTCTTCGGGGGATACATTCTTCCTCCCCAGGCCGGAAAAACCTGGGAATGGGATGGCATCTCCTGGACGCCGGTTCAAACGGCCGCCTCCCCGAAAACACAGCACGCCCATACCATGGCCTACGACCAGGCACGAAGAAGAACCGTTCTCTTCGGCGGCGCGGATGCGAAGGGGACCGTTCTGAACGAAACCTGGGAATGGGACGGAAAGAGTTGGACCCGGATTCCCGCGGCAACCGCCCCGAGCCCCAGGCTCTACACGGCCATGGCCTACGACCGGGCGGCCGGGAAAATCGTCCTTTTCGGAGGGATGAAACCCGGGTGGACGGGCCAGTTTTCGGACACATGGGAATGGGACGGCAGGAAGTGGACCCGTTTGAGTCCTCCTTCGAGCCCTCCGGCCCGTTTCGGCCACGCCATGGTCTACGACACCTCCCGGCAGAAGATTCTTCTCTTCGGAGGAGGGCGGAAGGGAGGGAAGAGCTTTTCGGACACCTGGGAGTGGGATGGAAAAAACTGGAAACAGTTGTCTCCTTCCGTTTCACCCCCCCGCCGGTGTTTTTTGTCCATGGCCTTCGATTCCAGGAGAGGCCGGGCCGTTCTTTTCGGGGGATCGGGATCATCCTCGTATCTTTCGGACACATGGGAATGGAACGGAAGCAACTGGGCCAAGGCGTCTCCTTCCCGCGTTCCTCCCCCCCGCTCCTTCACCGCCATGACCTTCGATTCCCGAAGGGGCGTGAGCGTGCTCTTCGGCGGTGACGGGACTCCCAACAGTTTCGACGACACCTGGGAGTGGGACGGAAAGGACTGGAACCCCCGCTTCGACCCCCATCCCAGGCGGGACGCCGCCATGGTCTTCGACGCCGCCAGGGGCAGGACCGTCCTCTTCGGGGGGACCTGGATCTTCCCGGGTCTTTGCGACACCTGGGAGTGGGACGGAAGGAAGTGGAACTGGATGCAGTCCCGCGACACCCCGCCTAACCGCCACGACCACGCCATGGCCTACGATCCCTACAGGCGCCGGACGGTGCTCTTCGGGGGGAATTCCTCGATTAGGGGTTATTACGACACCTGGGAGTGGGACGGAAAAGCCTGGGTCCGCAGGACAGCCCAATCGTCCAACCATCCCAGCAGCCGCTCCCACCACGCCATGGCCTTCGATTTCGCCCGGCGGGCCGTCCTTCTCTTTGGAGGGAAAGGGAGTTTTCTCTCCGATACGTGGGAATGGGACGGCAAGGACTGGAAAAAGCTTTCTCCATCCCATTCTCCTCCCGGGCGAATGGACCACGCCATGGCCTCCGATCCCTTCCGCAGGAAGATCATCCTTTTCGGCGGTTACAACTCGAAAGGCCCCCTCTCCGACACCTGGGAGTGGGACGGGAAGGATTGGACCCTCCGCTCTCCCCGCACGTCCCCTCTACCGCGTTTCGACCACGCCATGACATTCGACCCCATCCGCCGGGTCGTCGTCCTTTTCGGAGGCACGTGGAGGGGGGGAGAGCTCTCGGATACGTGGGAGTGGGATGGGAAGGATTGGAAAAAAATCCCTCTTTCCCCCTC
>CAYQBW010000114.1:0-598 GCA_964415725.1 uncultured Planctomycetia bacterium | reverse complement strand
GTAATGGCCTTCGACGCGGCGAAGCGCGAAACCATCCTCTTCGGCGGGTCCTCCAGGAACCGGAAACTCGGGGAGACCTGGGGCTACGGCATCCGGCCCACGTCCTCCTTCTCCACAAGGGGCAAGGGATGTCTGGGCTCCCGGGGCCTGGTTCCCCTTCTTCGCGGCGCCGGCCGTCCCTCCCTGGGGACCACGATCCGCCTGGAATTGAAAAACGGCCCCTACTTCACCTGGTCCCTGCTCATCCTGGGCTCCCAACCTCTCCACATGGACCTCTCCTTCCTGGGCGCGCCGGGTTGCGTCGTGGAGAACACGGCCCTGGTCGCCTTCGCGAGGGTCACCAATTTTTCGGGGGAGTGGTCCTTTCCTCCCGCCTTCGCCGTTCCTTTCCGGACCCAACTCCTGGGCCAGGCGGTCTTCTTCCAGGCCTTGCTCGGCGATCCCCGGGCGAACCGGGCCGGCATCATCCTCTCGAACGGAATCGTTGCTCATATCGGGTGGTGACCCATGACCGGAAAAAAACTCTTCCCCGCGCTTCCCGCCCTTTTCCTTCCCCTTTTCCTCCTCCCGCTCCGGCTCACCCAGGCGGGCTGGGCGG
>CAYQBW010000113.1:0-7551 GCA_964415725.1 uncultured Planctomycetia bacterium | reverse complement strand
AAGAGCCGCACCCTCCCCCACTCCCGGTCCTCCCCCCATTCCAGGAGGACCCTGGAAGCCCGGGCCAGCTCCGGGGGAGGCGGGCCGGAGAGATCCCGGCGCCGGTGGAGCTCCAGGAGGGGCGGCCAGGTGGAGGCGGAAGCTGTCCTCTCCGCCAGGCCCGCCAGGGAGACCAGGTCCAGGTAGTCCCCGTTGCCCACGAAGAGCGTCTCCTCTCCGGGGAAGGCCCTGCGGAAAGCCTCGAGAACGGGCAGGAAGAGAAGGGTGTCCCCCAGGGCGCCCCGGCGGACCGCGACGATGCCCCGCCGGCCGGACCTTTTCTCTTTTCTTGATGCGCCCATCTCCGGCTGTTAGATTCCTCGACCATGTTTATCCAAGGATGATTCCCGAATCATCCGGGCTTGGCGCGGACTCCCAGCCGGGAGTATACACGCGAGAGAGGTTGAGGCCATGCTGGGAGACTACCTGCCCCTCCTGTTCATGACCGCCGCCGTGGCCGCCCTGGTGGCCTTCATCCTGGTGGCCTCCTCCCTCTTCTCCCGCAACCGCCGCACCCGGGGGAAGGCCAACACCTACGAGTGCGGCATGACGCCCGTGGGGGACGCGAGAAAACCCAACCGCGCCCGCTTTTTCGTGACGGCCGTCCTCTTCCTGCTCTTCGACATCGAGTCGGTCTTCCTCATCCCCTGGGCTTTGAATCTCAAGGCCCTCAGGAACCGCATGGGAAGCCTCCTCTTCTTCGAGATGCTCTTCTTCCTCCTTGCCCTCGGCGTGGGGCTGGCCTACGTCTGGAAGAAAGGAGGCCTGGATTGGAAGCGCTGAAAGAGGCATTGAGGGAAAAGTTCGGGTCCCGCCTGGTCCCCCTGGAAGGGGCGAAGGACATGGAGGGGTTCCAGGTCGACGCGGGCCTTCTTCTTCCCCTCTGCCGCTTCCTGGCCGGAGAGAGTCCCGTCCGGTTCGAACAGCTCACCGACGTGACGGCCGTGGACGAATTCCCCGAGGAGCCCCGCTTCCGCCTGGTCTACCACCTTCTTTCGCTGTCCTCCAACCGGCGGCTCCGCCTCCAGGTCCTCCTGGAGGGAGAGGATCCCCGGATCGATTCGGTTACGAGTATTTGGGCGGGGGCGAACTGGCTCGAGAGGGAAGCCTGGGACATGTTCGGGATCCGCTTCGAGGGCCACCCGGACCTGAAACGGATCCTCATGCCCCCGGACTACGCCCACTTCCCCCTCCGGAAGGATTTTCCCGTCCGGGGGATCGACCCGGGACGGCACTACAGGGAATGGGACCGGGGCCGGAAGGCCTGAGGGGGAGGCATGGCGGGCGCCGCGGAAACCAGAAAGGTCGAGTTCACCTGGATGCCGGAAAGGCACGAGGAGATGATGACCCTCAACGTGGGCCCCCAGCACCCGGCCACCCACGGGGTTCTGAGAGTCGTCGTCACCCTGGACGGGGAGGTGATCGTCGACGCCGAGCCCGTGGTGGGCTACCTCCACCGGGGCAAGGAGAAGATGGGCGAGGCCCTCACCTACCACCAGTTCATCGTCCACTGCGACAGGCTCGACTACCTCTCCTCCAACCTGAACGACATCGCCTACTGCGAGGCCGTGGAGAAGCTGGCGGGGATCGAGGTCCCGCCCAGGTGCAAATACCTTCGTGTGATCCTCAACGAACTCTCCAGGATCGCCTCCCACCTGGTCTACGTCGGGACGGGCGCCCTGGACATCGGCGCCGCCACGGTCTTCTTCCACGCCTGGAGGGAACGGGAGAAGATCTACGACATCTTCGATCTCGTCACGGGCCACCGGATGAACTACGGATTCGCCCGGATCGGCGGCCTCCAGGCGGATTTCTCCGACGAGGCCCTCGCCGCCGTCCGGGCCTTCACGGAGGAATTCGACGAGAGGGTGGACGGCTACGAGTATCTCCTTACCCGGAACCGGAGCTGGTGGGAGAGCAACCAGGACATCGGCGTCATCGACGCCCCCACGGCGGTGAACCTGGGACTCTCGGGCCCCAACCTGCGCGGTTCGGGGGTGGCCCGGGACCTGCGCGTCCACGAGCCCTACGACGCTTACGAGGACTTCGACTTCGAGATCCCCGTGGGCGCCGTCGGGGACTGCTTCGACCGCTACATGGTCCGCATCCAGGAGATGCGCCAGTCCAACCGGATCCTCAAGCAGGCCCTGGACAAGCTCCCCGGCGGGGAGATCTTCGCCGAGGACCGGCGCTTCGTCCTCCCCCCCAAGGAGAGGCTCCTCACCTACCACGACCACCAGGGCGTATACCCTGAAAAAGCCGTGATGGAGGAGCTGATCGCCCAGTTCAAGGTGATCACCGACGCCAGGATCGAGCCGGGCGAGGTCTACCACGCCGTGGAGGCCTCCAAGGGGGAACTGGGGTTCTACATCGTTTCCGACGGCTCCAACCGGGCGAAGCGCATGCGGATCCGCTCCCCCAGCTTCGTGAACCTCCAGGCCCTCGCCCCCATGGCGAAGGGCCGGCTCCTTTCGGACCTGATCGCCGTGATCGCGAGCCTGGACTTCGTGCTGGGAGAGGTGGACCGTTGAATTTCCCCAAGGAAAAGATCGCCGCCTGGGAGGCCTTGAAGAAGCGCTACCCCGACTCCCGTGCCGCCCTGATCCCTGTCCTCCACCAGGTCCAGGAGGAGGCGGGCTGGCTGAGCCGGGAGGCCCTGGAGTGGGTGGCGGAATTCTTCCACCTTCCTCCCGTGGAGGTCCTGGAGACGGCCAGCTTCTACTGGATGCTCCGGCTGGAGCCCCAGGGCAAATACCGAATCGCAGTATGCCGCAACATCTCCTGCCACCTGCGCGGCAAGGACGAGGTGCTCCGTGCCATCGAGGACGTGACGGGCCTGAAACCCGACCCCCACGGCCCGGTGACCAGCGAGGACGGCCTCTTCTCGCTCCGGCTCGTGGAGTGCATGGGGGCCTGCTCCTCGGCCCCCATGATGGACATCAACGGCGCATACAAGGAGAACCTGGACTACGAGAAGACCCGGGCGATCCTGGAGGAGATCCTGAAAAAGGAGGGGAGGAGATGAGCGGTAAACGCCAAGTCTACCTCCTCTCCCGGGTGGACAAGCCCGATTCCAACAAGATCGAGACCTACCTGGCCGACGGGGGATACGAGAGGGCCCGGAAGGTGATCACATCCATGGAACCCGCGGCCGTGATCGAGGAGGTCAAGGCCTCGGGACTGCGGGGCCGGGGCGGCGCGGGGTTCCCCACGGGCCTCAAGTGGTCCTTCATGCCCAAGGAACCCGCTCCCGGCAAGCCCCACTTCCTGGCGGTGAACGCCGACGAGAGCGAGCCCGGCACCTGCAAGGACCGGGTCCTCATGGAGAGGGACCCCCACCTCCTCCTGGAGGGGATCCTCATCGCCTCCTTCGCCATCCGCGCCTCCCGGGCCTTCATCTTCATCCGCGGCGAATACACCTTCGCCGCCCGGGTCCTGGAAGAGGCCATCGCCCAGGCGGAAAAGAAGGGCTTTCTGGGCAGGAAGGTCTTCGGGACGGACTACTCCCTGGAGGTCATGGTCCACCGCGGCGCCGGGGCCTACATCTGCGGCGAGGAGACGGGGCTGATGGAATCCCTCGAGGGCAAGAGGGGCCATCCCCGGCCCAAGCCCCCCTTCCCGGCGGGATACGGCCTCTGGGGCTATCCCACGACGGTGAACAACGTGGAGACCATCTGCAACGTGCCCTTCATCCTGGAGAAAGGGAGCGACTGGTTCCGCTCCATGGGAACCGAGAAATCGCCGGGCAACGTCCTCTTCTCCGTCTCGGGGTGCGTGGAAAGGCCCCGGGTCCTGGAGCGCCCTCTCGGGACGCGGGTCTCGGAACTCATCGAGGATTGCGGGGGTGTCTGGAAGGGCCGGAAGCTCAAGGCCTTCGTCCCCGGCGGCTCCTCCACGGGCTTTTTGCCCGCCCGGATGGCCGACCTGGCCCTGGACCACGACTCGGTCCAGAAGGCCGGGACCATGCTGGGTTGCGGATCCCTGATCGTCCTGGACGACCATTCCTCCATCGTGACGGCCGCCCGGATCCTGGCCGAGTTCTACGAGGACGAGTCCTGCGGGCAGTGTTCCCAGTGCCGGGAAGGCTCCGGCTGGGTGGTGAAGATCCTGAGGCGGATCGAGGGAGGCCGGGGAAGGCCCGGGGACCTGGAACTCCTGGAGTCCCTCTGCCAGGGGGCCATGGGCAAGACCATCTGCCCCTTCCCCATCGCCTGGGGCACGCCGGTGCTTACGGCGCTCAAGAATTTCCGGGAGGAATTCGAGGAAGCGATCCGCTCGGGCGGATCCGCGGCGGAGCGGGAGACCCTGGAAGGGGCCCGGTAAGGAAGGGTGGGCATGGCGAAGATCAAGGTGAACGGCAGGGAGGTGGAGGCGCCCGACGGGGCCAACCTCCTTCTCTTCCTCAACGACACCCTGGGCCTGAACATCCCGCACTACTGCTTCCATCCCGCCCTGGAGAAGGTGGGCTCCTGCCGGATGTGCCAGGTGGAGTTCGTGATGCGCAGGAAGGACCCGGACGGCAAGGAATCGGTCCGCCGGGTCCTCGGGGTGAGTTGCCGGGAAACCGTAAGGGACGGCCTGGAGGTGGAGACCCACGGCGAGGCGGCCCGCCGGGCCCGCAAGGAAGCCATGGAGTTCCTTCTCGTCAACCACCCCCTGGACTGCCCCATCTGCGACAAGGCCGGCGAGTGCCGGCTCCAGGACTACGCCTACCAGACGGGCCAGCTCGAGGGGCGCACCGTCGAGCCCCGGCGCAAGGAGGAGAAGCTCGTCGACCTTGGAGACGTGATTCTCCTGGACCGGGAGAGGTGCATCCTCTGCACCCGGTGCGTGCGCTTCTTCCAGCACTTCGAGGGACGGGCCCAGCTCGGGGTGGTGGAGAGGGGGGACCGGTCCCACATCGCCACCTTCTACGACCAGCCCTTGACGGGAAACTACCAGGGAAACCTGGCGGACATCTGCCCCGTCGGGGCCCTCACCCTCAAGAAATTCCGCTTCAAGCAAAGGGCCTGGGACCTGACGCCCGTGCCCTCGATCTGCCCCCTCTGTTCGAGGGGATGCAACATCTTCATCGACGTGGCCCGCCACGGAGTGGTCCGCCGGATCCGCCCCAGGGTGGAGCCCGAAGTGAACGGTTACTTCATCTGCGACCAGGGGAGGCTCGAGTTCGACGACCTCAACATGGGAGAGGAGCGGCTCCGCTTCGCCCGGGTGCGCCGGGAGGGGAAGCTCCTGGAGCGCCCCATGGAGGAGGCCCTGGCCGAGGCGGCCCGCCTGGTCCGGGAAGCCGGAGAAGGCCTGCTCGCCCTGGCAAGCCCCTTCCTGACTGTGGAGGAGGGAGAGGCCTTCCTGGCCTTGACGGAGAAGGCCGGCTTCAAGGGCTTCTGGTCCCCCCCGCCGAGCGGGCTCGGGGACCGGCACCTGCGCACCGACGATCCCTGCCCCAACCGCTGGGGCCTGGAGAAGGCCGGGCTCCAGGCGGTCCACAAGGAGGCCCTGGCGGCGGCCCTCCCCTCGGCTTCCCTGGTCTTTCTCGCGGGGGAGCGGATTCTCCAGCTCCTTCCCCCGGAGATCCTGAGCCTTTGCGCCGTAAAGCCCGTGATTCTCCTGGAACGGGTCCTGGGAGGGCTGGAAGGCGCCGTCCAGGTGGCCCTCCCCGGGGCGAGCTGGGCGGAGAAGTCCGGCACGTTCATGAACGCGGAAGGGCGGAAACAAGAAATCACCCCCGCCCTCAGGCCTCCCGGCGAGGCCGCTCCCGACGGGCGGATCCTGGAGGAGATCAGGAGGCTGGTCCTGCTCCAGGGGTCCGGAAAGGAGGAGGAGAAGTGACGGTCCTCGTCGTCGCGGCGGTCCTGAAGGTGGCCCTCTTCATCGGTCTCGCCTTCGGCGTGGCCGCATACGCCACCCTGGCGGAACGGAAGATCGCCGGCTGGATCCAGAACCGGTACGGCCCCAACCGGGTGGGTCCCTGGGGCCTTCTCCAGCCCATGGCCGACGGGATCAAGCTCTTCTTCAAAGAAGAACTCCTTCCCGCCGGGGCCAATCCTTTTCTCTTCAAGCTCGCCCCCGCCCTGGTGACGGGATCGGCCCTTCTGGCCGTGGCGGTCATTCCCCTGGGAGACACCCTCACCGTGGCGGGCAAGAAGATCCCCCTGGTCGTGGCGGACATGCCCGTGGGCATCCTCTACCTGATGGCCGTCTCCTCGCTCGGGGTCTACGGCATCCTTCTCGGGGGCTGGTCCTCCAACAACAAGTATTCCCTCCTCGGGGGGCTGAGGAGCGCCGCCCAGGTGGTCTCCTACGAACTCACCATGGTGCTGGCCATGGCCACGGTCCTCCTTTTCAGCGGGACCATGAGCACAAGAGGCATCGCCCTGGCCCAGGAAGGGCTCTGGAACGTCTTCCGGTTCCCCGTGGGCACCGTGGCCTTCTTCCTCTTCTGGATCGCCTCTTTCGCAGAGACCAACCGGCTTCCCTTCGACATGGTGGAGTGCGAGCCCGAGCTGGTGGGCGGCTACCACACGGAGTATTCCTCCATGCGGTTCGCCCTCTTCTTTCTGGGCGAATACGTGGCCATGTTCGTCCAGGCCAGCATGCTGACCACCCTCTTTCTCGGGGGCCACACGCTCTTCGGCCTGGAGAAGATCTTCGGAAACCCGGTCCTGAACGTGCTCCTCGGTGCGGCGATCTTTCTGGCCAAGACCTTCTTCTTTCTCTTCGTCTTCATCTGGGTGCGCTGGACCCTGCCCCGGGTCCGGTGGGACCAGCTCATGGCGCTGGGGTGGAAGGTTCTCCTTCCCCTGGCCATGGTCACCATCCTGGCCGGGGGCGGCGGCGTGATTTGGGGGATCTACTGATGAGCGGATACGAACAGGTTCCCGAGCCGGCCCGGCCCTTCCTGGGCCCCACCCCCTCGGGGAAACCCGTGCCGGTCAAAGTGCTCCGCAAGGACGCCCTGGACTGGAAGGAGAAGGTCGCCCTGATCGAGATCTTCAAGGGCATGGGCTTCACGCTCCGGGAGATGTTCCGGCCGAGATTCACGATCCAGTTCCCCGAGGAGCCCTTCCCGAGACACCCCTCCGTCAAGGGCCGGCCCGTCCTGGCCAAAAACCCGGACGGCTCCATCCGGTGCGTCTCCTGCGGGCTCTGCGAGTTCGTCTGCCCCGCCCGGGCCATCACCATCGACCCGGGCGAGACGAGCGATCCCATCCAGCGCGAACCCCGGGATTTCCAGATCGACATGCTCCGCTGCATTCTCTGCGGAATGTGCGAGGAGGCCTGCCCGGAGGAGGCCATCATCATGAGCGACGAACTGCTGATGGCCACCGACGCCAGGCCCAAGGCCCTCCACCACCTGGAGGATCTCCTGGTTCCTGTGGAAAAGCTCCAGAAACGGATCGATTACACGAAAAGGATGTATCGCAAGTGGAATCGTCCCCAGTCCTGACCTGGATCCTGGCCGCCCTCCTCGGGGCGGGCGTCCTGGTCTCGGCCTACAACCTGGCCGGGAAG
>CAYQBW010000112.1:3160-7563 GCA_964415725.1 uncultured Planctomycetia bacterium | reverse complement strand
CCCCAAGAGAGAGGGCCGTGGCCAGGGCGGCTCCGGCGCTTCCCCAGGCGGGGATCAAGGCGATGGTGAGGCCCAGGTTGAGAAGGGTGGCGAGACCGAGGGGAAGCACGTAGTAGAGGTGTTTGCGCGAGGCGAAAAGGGTGTTCCCGAAGGCCGAGCCCACGCCGGTGAGCGCCATGACCAGGAGGAGCCACTTCAGGGTCCAATCCGCTTTTGCGAACCCAATTCCGAACAGCCCGGCCAGGAGGGGTCCCGCCGTGAGCCACCCCCCGACCGCCACGGGAAAGACCAGGAAGGCCTGGGAACGAAGGACCCTCTCCAGGGTAGCCTTCCGGTCCCCGGCGGCGGCGGCCCGGTCCAGGTGGGGCCTGAAGAGCCTTCCCAGGAGCGCCAGGGGCGCCTCCGCCGCGGCGGCGAGTTTCCGGGCCGCCGCGTAGAGGCCCGCCGGGTAGGGGCCGGCCATGAGCTTCAGGAGGATCACGTCCAGGGAGCGGACCAAAGTATTGAGAAAGACCGCCACAGAGATCAGCCCTCCCGACTTGAGAAGCCCCGCCGCGGGAACCCGCTTCCCCGCCGGTCCCCGGCGGGCGATCCAAAGAAAGGCCAGGAAGGCGTAGGCCGTCCTCCCCGCCAGCCAGGCCAGGGCGAAGGGAAGGAGGTCCGCCGTTCCCGCCAGGCAGAGGAGGACCACGAGAGCCAGCTGGACCAGCAGGGCCGCCCCTTCCCAGAGCACTTCCAGGGAGGCCTTGCCCATGGCGTCGGCCAGGCCCTTCATGTCGAAGGCCGAGGGGAAGACCACCCCCCCGCAGACCAGGAGGAAGGCCGGCTTCCACCCCGCCAGGAGGACCCCCGGGGCGAAGAGACCGAAAAAGAGGGCGGAAAGGAGGAGCCTGGCCCGAAGGGACGCCCGGACCCAGGCCAGGGCCTCGCTCGGGCGGGCAGCCGCCTCCCGGGCCGCCACCACCTTGATCCCCGCCTCGGCGAAGAGGGCCAGGAGCAGGCCCACCTGGACCCCGAAGGCGTAATTCCCGAGCCCGGCCACGCCCAGGGCGCGGGCCAGGAGCACGGACACCCCGAAAAGGAGGACCTTCTGGAGAGCCGTCCCCCCCGCCAGTGCGAAAAGGGTCCGCTTCACCAGGTCAGGCACGGCTTCCCTCCAGGAAAGGGAGGTGAGGGCTCCGGAAGAGCCCCTTGAGATATCCCGCGGGAAGGCCCGCCCACTGGCCCGCCAGGCACCGGGCCAGGGCCGCCGGCCCGAGCCTTCCTTTCAGCGCCCAGACCAGGAGCCTGAGGGTCTTGGGCGCCAGGAGAGCCGCCGGGGCGAGAAGCCCCGCCGCCCCGCCGTGGCGGAGGGCGAAATAGACACTGTTGGCCGTAACCGTGAACCAGTCCCTCTCCCAGGGCCCCCTCCTGTGCGGCCCCCGGGCGGGCTCGTGGAAGAGCCGGGCCTTCTCCGCGTAGACCAGCTTCCTGCCCCGGGCCCGGAGGCGGACGCAGAGGTCCGCGTCGTCCAGGTGGTAGCGGTAGTTTTCGTCGAAGCCCCCCGCCTCCAGGAGGTCCTTACGCCTGAGGGCCAGGTTGCCCCCGGCCAGCAGGGGACACGCCCCGGGCGGGATCTCTTCCGGGGACTCCAGGGGAAACTGCCGGCCCACCCGGGTCACGGCCATGGGCCCGAACTGGAGGCGCCCGTCGGGGAAAAGGACCGGGCCCGAGGCTCCCGCAACCCCGGGATCGGCCAGGGGCTCCACCAGGGCGTCCAGCCAGCCCGGGGCCGGCCAGGCGTCGTCGTCGATGTAGACCAGGATCTCCCCCCTGGCTTCCGCCGCGCCCAGGTTCCGCTGGAGGGCCAGGTTCCGGACCGGGGCCTGGAGGACACGCACCCCCGGAAATCGTTCCCGGACCATCTCCATCGACGGCTCGTCTCCCGGGGCGTGGATCGTGAGGACCTCGGCGTCGAGGAACCCCTCCAGGACCTCCGCCTCCAGGGCCGAGAGGCACCGCTCCAGGGGGCCGGGCCGGCCCGCCGTGGGAACCAGGATGGAGACCTCAACCACGCCTCGTCCCCCTCCCCAGGCCGGCCAGGACCTTGCAGGCCGCCCGGTCCAGGGATTCCACCACCCGGACGGGCAGCACCTTGGCGGCGAGCCTCTTCTTCCAGGAGGTCACGGCGTTCCAGTAGATCTCGGTCACCTCGTCGGCATGGAGATACTCCGTGTCGGGAAGGACGATCCCCTCGAACTCGTAGCGGGCAAGCCCCTTGGCCATGATCTCGTCGTGCAGGGCCGACTTGGGGATCGCCCAGCACCGGTTGTAGAAGACGAAGTCCAGGCCGATTTCCCGGCTCTCCTCGACGGTCCGGAGAATGTCGGCCCGCCCCTCGTGGGGGAACCCCAGGATGAACCCACCCCCCGTGCGGATTCCCGCCTCCTTGCAGAGCCGGACCGTCTCCTTCACCTGCTCGATGGTGATGTTCTTCTTGATCCGCTTGAGGGTCTCGTTGGAGGTGGACTCCACCCCGAACCAGACGCCCCGGCACCCGGCGTCCCGCATTCTTCCTACGGTCTCCTCGTCCAGGGTGTCCGCCCGGGATTCGCAGATCCAGGGAAACCCCAGGGGCTCCAGGGCGTCGCACATCTCCAGGAGATGCTTGCGGTTCACCGTGAAGTTGTCCTCCCGGAAATAGAACCCCCGGCTCCCCCACCTCTCCGCCATGCCCTCCATCTCGGCGGCCACGGAGGCCGGGGAGCGGAAGGAGGAGCGCCTCGCCCAGATCACCTTGGAGGAACAGAAGGTGCAGTCGTAGGGGCACCCCCTGGAGGAGACCACCGTGTCCACCGGTTCCACGCCGGGCAGGTAGGTCTCTTCCCTCCGGGCGTAGGAATCCATGTCCACAAGGGAGCGGGCCGGCTCGGGGAGGGCGTCCAGGTCCCTCGCCCGGAAGGGGGCCCTGGCCACCCAGGTCCCCTCCACCTCGTCGTATCCGTCCGGCCGGTTTCCGCTCTCCAGGGCGTCCAGGAGGGGGTCGATGGCCTCTTCGCCCTCGCCCCGGACCACCGCCGAGAAGACTCCCTTGTAGAGGTGGTGGTTGACCGTGGCGTTGGGGCCCCCGTAGATCGTGGGAATCCCCTCCTTCTCCAGGAAGCGGGCAGCGTCCACGGCCTGGCGGGCGTCGAAGATGGTCCCCGAGAAACCCACGGCGTCGAAGCGGCTGAGAAAGTCCACCAGGTGCTCCAGGCCGCGTCTCTCCACCCGGTTGTCCAGGACGGCTACATCCCTCCTGGTGGCGGCCGCCACGTAGAGAAGCCCCAAGGGCGGCAGGAGGACCGGCTCCTTGGGGATGTTGGTGACCTTATCGAACCACCGCGGAAGCGGAGTCTGGTCCGGGTAGACGAGACAGAGAGTCCGGATCGGTTTTTTTGTGTTCATGGATCTCCTCCCCCGGCTCCCCCCCGGAAGGGAGGGAAGCCCGGAATGGAAGGTCGTTTTTCCTGGTCAAGATTCGCCGTATGAATTTTTTGGCGAAGGACGGGAGGAGGGCCAGGGCCAGGAATCTCCAGGCCCCGGGAAAACGCCATCCGCCAAGTCGTAAACATTGCGCCCCGTGGGCCAGCCCCTTCCCCCACCGGCCGTGCCTGGAATGCCACCTTCCCACGCCGAGATGGAAGGACCAGTCCCGGCGGGCGATCCGGAACAGCTCCTCCCTGGAAGCGGGGAGGGGTTCGGGGTCTCCCCGGAGGCGGGCCCGGCGGCAGGCCCGGGCCAGGGCGGAGTAGGCCCTCTGGATCTCCCGCTTCCCCTCGGAAGCGGAGGCTTCATGGACACGGTAGAAGGTAAGCGGCTCAGGGAGGACGGCGAAACGGGCCCCCCTCTCGGCCAGGCGAAGCCAGAGGTCGTAGTCCTGGGCGTAGGGAAAGGCTTCCCTGTACCCGCCGGCCCCTTTCAAGACTTCAGTCCTAAGGGCGCAGGAGGGATGGGAGAGGCAGTTTTCCACCTCCAGGGCCCGGAGAATCACTTCATGGCCGGCCGGTGGATCGAGGCGCCCCAGGACACGCCCGTCCGGGTCCACCTGGGTCACGGGAGTGGCCAGGACGTCCACTTCCGGGTGGGCCTCCAGAAAGGCCGCCTGCCTGCCCAGCCGGTCGGGGCGCATCCGGTCGTCGCCGTCCAGGATGGCGATCCAAGGCGTTTCCAGGATCTCCAGGGCCCGGTTCCGAGCGGCCGCCCGGCCCACGCCCCCGGTCCGGATCACCCGGATCCTTGGGTCCTCGAAACCCGCCAGGATCTCCGGGGTCTCGTCGGCGGACCCGTCGTCCACCACCACCATCTCCCAGTCGGGGAACTCCTGGGCAAGGACGGACTCCACCGCCTCCCCGACGAAGGGGGCCCCATCCCGGACCGCCATG
>CAYQBW010000112.1:0-3150 GCA_964415725.1 uncultured Planctomycetia bacterium | reverse complement strand
CCTTTATCGGCCCGGGAAGGGGGCAGGATTGACTCTTTCCGGGACGCCCGGCGCCCTTCGCTTTGAGGGCCTACCGGGCCTTTCCTTCCAGGCGGACCAGGACGTTGTGGATGGACCAGGGCCCCGCCTGGACTTCCAGGGTGTTCCCATCCACCCTGCGGACGCGCCCGGACAGGAGGGGCCTCTCTACGAAGTCCGTCTCCTTGAAGGAATCCACGGGGAAGCCGAAACGGAGCCGCACTGGCCGGGCCCTGCCCAGGACGTCGAAGAACCGGACCAGGAATCCCCCGTCCTCGCCCCCCTTGAAGCCCGTCACCTCCACGCCCTCGTCCTGGATGGAGAGGAAAGAGAACGAAGACGGCGGGAGAGAGGCTTTCTTCTGCGCCTTTTCTTTCCCTTCACCCCGGGGCCCTTCCCCCCCCATGACCCACGTCAGGGGGGGCGTGTCGAAGGACTGGGCCGCCCGGGGAATCCCCTTTGGGCCCGGGTCTCCCGTGGCATGAGGAAAGAGGGCCAGCCGGATCCGGTGCCTTCCCGGGTTGGGGTCGGAATCGGGGTAGGTCGTGGCCCGCATGAGCGAGATCCGGATCCCCTCCGCCGTCACTCCGTGGCCGTGGCGGGAATCGTTGAAAAGGGCCGCGCCCCCCCTGTCGCCCGAGAGGTCCACCCAGCGAAGGGCGGGCATCTCCTTCCCGTCCAGGGGGCGCTCCACCTGGCCAAATGGAATGGAGGAGACGTATTTGGGGCTTTTCCCCGTGTCCACGGGAAAGAAGGCCCGAAGCCAGGCGCGAGGGTCCTTCTTCCCGGGCCTCTCGTTCCAGTCCACCCTGACCCGGAGTTCCACCCAGGGAAGCCCCCTGTAGAGGAGGACTTCCCGCCGCACCCTGGTGGGCCCGGAAACGCTCTCCCAGGCCACCCGCGCCCGGACCGGTCCTTTTTCCAGCACCTCCAGGGGCCGGGCCGACTTGACGGGCCGGGAGCCCACCACCTTTCCGTAATTCCAGGCATTGGAGCCCCCCGGCCCTTCCAGGGCCATCTCGAGGGCGAAGGCCTTCTTCCCGGGCGGGATCTTGTCCTCCCCCTTCCAGCCGAGGCGCTCGATGCCCCCGCCTGCCCGATCCAGGACCACCTCCAAGTCCCCGCCCCAGAGCCGGTCCCCCTCGGGGGAGACCGCCACGTCCCATCCCGCGGGACGCCAGGGTTTTTCAGCCCGGCGGATCCAGTAGACCCGGTAGCCCAGAGAGGGCAGGTCCCGGGCCACGAAGAGCAAGGTCCCCTCGGGGGTGCGCTGGACGGGAAGGGCCTTTCCCTTCCCGTCCCAGGCGGCCAGTTTCCCCTGGGGGAAGCGCCTGTCGTCGGGGACCTCCACGGGAGCGGTCCGCCGCAAACACAAAGGATTGAAGACCAGGACCGGCACGCCCGGGGTGCCTTTGTGGAGGCCCACCCGCCCCGCCAGGAAACGGAGGGCCTTTTCTTTCAGCTCCGCCAGGGTCGCCTGGTTGCGGTGGAAGAGCATCCGCACCCTTGCGTAGCTTGCGTGGATGCCCGTCCCCCCGATCGTGTCGTGGTGGTGCGCCCAGAGCACGTCCCGCCAGACGTCCCGGAAGGTCCGGGCCGGGTAGGCCGCCCCCGCCATGGAGGCCGCCGCCGAGACCGCCTCGGACCTAAGCAGCTCCCGCTCCATGGCGCGGTTCATCCATTTCACGTCGCCGTGGGAGGTGTAGCACCCCGGGAAGACCGGGTTCAGTTCCCCCTCCAGGACAGGGACTTTTCCCTGGTCCACGTTCTTCTCCAGGTCCTCGAAGAAGTCCAGAGCCGTGGAAAAGCGAAGCCGCGGGAGTTCGGGCCGCTCCATGAAAAACCGGGCCCTTTTCAGGTCCTGGTCCGTGGGACCGCCCCCGTGGTCCCCCACCCCGTAGACCCAGACGCTCACGGGAGACCCGGTCTCTTCCCGCATCTTAAGGCTCTCCCGGAAATCCTCCATCCGGATGGGACCGAGATACCATCCCCCCACGGCCTGCTGGTCGAAGGCCAGGATCTTCCTGCCGCTCGGCGCCTTCCAGCGAAAGAGGGGCTTCCCCTTTCCACCCCGGCAGAAGTAGTAGAACCTCTGGCCGCCGAGCCTCTGGATGGCAGGCGTCGTGGCGGGATGCCCGAAGGTGTCGGGCTCCCAGCCCACCCGGGAGGCCCGGCCGAAGCGCTCCAGGAAATACCTCTGACCGTAGAGGAAGTGCCGGGCGTGGGACTCGCTGGAGATGATGTTCTCGTCTCCCTCGCACCACCGCCCGCCGGCGATCTCCCAGCGTCCTTGGGCCACACGTCTCTGGATCTCCCGGAAGAGACGGGGGAAGTGCCTCTCGCAGGCGAGATACATGGCCGGGCTCGACTGGGTGTAGGTGAAGTCCTTGTCCGCCTTCATGTGCCGGAGGGCCCCGGCGAAGGTCCTCCGGATCACCCCGATCGTCTCGTCCCAGCACCAGAGCCACTGGAGGTCGATGTGGGCGTGGCCCACCAGGTGGACCCGGTAGGACTTGATCCATGGCGAGAGGGGCGCCAGGGCCTTCTCCCTCTCCCGAAAAAGGGAGAGATACGCCGCCGGTCCGCCCTGGAAAGACGTCGGGTCCGGCAAAGGCTTCACCCCCTGGAGGAGGGAGAGAAATTTCCCTTTCCCGTCCAGGAGGCAGAACTTCTTCAACGTGGCCAGGATCTCCTGGAAATCCGCGGCCCTCCCGCCCAGCCGGGCGAACCGGAGCGCCTGGGCCCGGAGCCTCCCCAGGGTCTTCCCGTCCTGGAGAGCCGAGAGAGGTACCTGGCGGGCCAGGAAGTAGGGGCTGTAGGAGTTTCGAGCCGCGGGAGAGAGAGGGGGCTTGTCCTTTCCCGGCTGGAAAATCACCACCCGTTTCCCGCCGGCCCGCTCCACCCAGACCGGGCCCAGGACCTGGGCGTGAAGGCCCGGTTCGTCCGCCTCGAACTGGAGGTCCCAGCGAAGGACCCTTTTCCCCGCCAGAAGATCCAGGGGGATCCGGCGCTCATACCATTTCCCCAGGGCATACTTCGAAAGGTCCGTATCCCCGTGGGCGGAAAGCCCGTTCTGGTCCCGGGCGCCGCTGTCCCGGAGATTCGCCCCGCCCGAGCAGGTGCAATCCACCC